>DATBUB010000069.1:0-15630 GCA_036516555.1 Bacillaceae bacterium | reverse complement strand
GCCTGATTCTTTATAAAAGGGAATGTCAATCAAAAAATCGTCTTCGTTCAAATAAAGTACATCCTTGATGGGAAGTTCATCCAATTGATAGTTATCCTTCAAGTTTGATTCGAACTTTTTTTCAAGGATTTTTCTAACAGGCTTTGTCTTTAAGAAAAGGAAAAGGACGGCGACAACGGCAAGTATGACCGCCATTTGGATGATACGCACATCATCTGCCAAAAACGTGCTTATTATCGAAATGATGACTGCAAGGGAAAATGCCCCGAATAAAATTAAAAAAGTGCTGATGCGCCGTCTTGTAGGATGGTCGAGGATCAGCTTTGCTTCATCTGTTGTAAACCCGGTATTGGTCAGCATGGAAATGGCCTGATACCGGGCTATTTCTTTGTTGAGGCCAGTAAGGACCAAAAAGATCGTCGAAATTTCGATGACAAGTGCTATAAATAAGAAATAGCTCAGCATGAAGATAAT
This sequence comes from Bacillaceae bacterium, assembly GCA_036516555.1. GTDB lineage: Bacteria > Bacillota > Bacilli > Bacillales > Bacillaceae_C > DATBUB01. Next base: position 15,156 of record DATBUB010000069.1, on the reverse strand, counting down.
TTCCATCCATATTCACCCTTTGTCTTTGAAAATGGCCTGCCTTACATTTTTCCCGAATGTTTTTTTCTTAAACAGGAGGAAATAGGGGATATTTTTCTGAAAAAAAGGGAAAAGATAAAAAAATTTTGTTAACGTGGGGGTAGCCATGGGAGAAAAAAGAGAGAACGTCCACCAGTCCCGGCATGGCTGGGTATGGAAGGAATTCAGCTTTGCGGAAAAGAATAAGCTGGGACAGCTCGCTGAAGAGTTTCCGGAGTCCGAGGTATGGGTCAGCAATGCGATCAATATCGAGACGAATTATTTGCGTGTAATTGAACTGGACAATAATGAGACAAGTGCATTGATTGGTTCCCTGAATTATTCTCATGACCCTGCGGATCCTGAGACATATAAGCTATTGCATTATTATGTAACAGCAAATACGTTGATCACCATTGACTTGGATGTAGACAATCTGTCGGATATTTCAAAAAGAACGCTGTTTGCCCGGATGGATAAATGTGAGGATGCGTTTGGGGCTTTTCTTGTCATCATCGGAGAATTGCTGAATACGTTTCTCGATGGCATTGACGATTTTGAAGAAAGACTCATTGAACTGGAGAAAACCATCCGGTTCAACAATCGCGGCAACGCATTGGAAGATATTTTTGACCGCAGGTCCGACATGCTGTTCATCAAACATCTGGCCATTCCCATTGAGGAAATCCTTTTGGCGATGGAGGAAGCCTTCTATGAAGAAGTTGAAAACAATAACGAATTCCGAAAAGTGAGCGTCAGGCTTCAGCGGGCCATGAAGCTCCTGTATCATTACGAGAATCAGATTGAAACATTGCTGAATATGAATATCAGCTTATACTCCTATCGGGGGAATGAAATCATCAAAGCGCTGACTGTCTTTACCGTCTTGGTTACACCCATCACCGTGTTCGGTGCCCTATGGGGTATGAATTTTAAATATATGCCTGAATTCGAATGGAAGCTTGGTTATGTATTTGCCTGGGCAGTCATACTGTCAACGACCGGTTTGATTTATTGGTGGCTTCACAGGAAAGGATGGACGGGAGACGTCCTGCGACGGAGGGGCAAAATCAAAAAGTGACGCAAAAAAGCATTTCAGCGGGTACCTCGCTGAAATGCATTCACAAATTGGCAATAAACAGCCTTTTTATTAATAGGAAATATGCTCATTTATTCACAAACAATATAAAGAGTTTTACAATGAGAATATAGTGTTATGTATTAATAGTATGCTGGAAACAAGGGGGTCATTGTATGCCGGAATTGGATAACGTCATGCTGAGCAGGATGCTGACAGGCATGACACTCATCTTTCATATCATTTTTGCCACGATTGGTGTAGGGATACCTGTCATGATTTCCATTGCTGAGTTTCTGGGAATCAGGCGGAAGGATCCTTACTATACGCTGCTTGCCCGTCGATGGGCACGAGGCTTTACGATAACTGTGGCGGTCGGTGTAGTAACCGGAACGATCATCGGTATGCAGCTTTCAATGCTGTGGCCAAGCTTTATGCGTGTAGCTGGACAGGTGATTGCCCTGCCGCTGTTTATGGAAACCTTTGCGTTTTTCTTTGAGGCTATCTTCCTTGGAATCTATTTATATACATGGGACCGATTCAAAAAGCCAATCTATCACTGGCTTCTCACCATCCCAATCATGATCGGTTCATCGGCATCGGCACTGTTCATCACGACGGTCAATGCTTTTATGAATACACCCCAGGGCTTTGATCTGGTGGATGGAAAAACAGTAAATATCGATCCGATCGCCGCCATGTTTAATCCGGCAACACCTTCAAAAGTGTTTCACGTTATCACATCCGCTTATGCAACATCCGCTTTTGTTCTTGCAGCGATAGCCGCGGTATCCTACTTGCTTGGCAGGCGGGGAGTTTATCAAGCGAAGGCGCTCAGACTGACGATTGTTTCCGCTCTGATTTTTTCACTTGGCACTGCGCTGGCGGGTGATATTTCAGCTAAATTTCTGGCTGAACATCAGCCGGAGAAACTGGCTGCGGCTGAGTGGCATTTTGAAACTGAGAAGGGGGCAGATTTGCTCCTCTATGGGATTCTTGATGAAAACAATGAAGTCAAACATGCAATCCGGATACCAAAAGCGCTCAGTTTTCTTGCAGGAAATTCTTTTGATACGGAAGTCATCGGCCTGAATGATTTTCCGGAGGACGAACATCCTCCTTTATGGGTTCACTACATGTTCGATCTGATGGTCACGATCGGCATGTACATGGTGGCTGTTCCCGGAATATTCATTTTGATGTGGAGAGTTAAAAAATGGAATGAATTCAACAAACCGCTATTGTGGGCCGTTGCTGCGGGAGGGCCGCTAGCCATGCTTGCGATTGAGTTTGGCTGGATTTATGCGGAAGTTGGAAGGCAGCCATGGATTTTGCGAGGATATATGAAAGTGGCCGATGCGGCTACCCATGGTGAGGGAGTGGGACTGGCTTTTGCTTTATTTGCCATACTGTACCTGATCCTTGCCATATTGACAGTCGTTGTCCTTCTAAAGATGTTTAAAAGGAATCCGGCAGAAGCTGAATTTGAAGAAAGGTACGGAGAGGGGACTGCGAAATGAGCTTGGACGTGCTGGGAATAACGGTATTGTGGATTTTCCTTTATGGCTATTTGATTGTTGCATCCATCGACTTCGGGGCGGGTTTTTTCGCCTTTTACGGAAAGTTGACTGGCAAAGATCATATCATCAATGCATTGATAAGCCGTTATTTATCTCCAGTTTGGGAGGTCACCAATGTTTTCTTCGTCTTTTTCTTTGTCGGCATTGTCGGATTCTTTCCTGATACAGCGTATTATTTCGGGACTGCCCTTCTGATACCGGGAAGCATTGCCCTCATTCTCCTGGCCGTTCGCGGCTCATTTTACGCGTTTGGCAATTATGGATCGAAGGATAATATCATCTTCTTGTTTTTGTACGGTTCAACGGGCTTGCTCATCCCTGCTTCCTTATCAACAGTCCTGACGATTTCGGAAGGCGGGTTTCTGGAAGAATCCGGGGGCAAGGTCATTTTTCTGGCAAAAGAACTTTTTTCCAGCTTCTATTCCTGGAGTGTTGTGCTGCTTGCCATCGTCTCCGTTTTATTCATCAGCGCAGCGTTTCTGACCTATTATGCGGATAGGGCGGCGGATGTGGAGGCAAGGGGCGTGCTGAGAAAATTTATGCTTTCATGGTCAGGTCCAACGATTTTGGCGAGTTTGCTCATCTTTATTTCGCTTAAAGGCCACAATCCTGTCCATTTTGAGAATGCCCTGAATTACTGGTGGATGTTTGCGCTGTCCCTCTTTTTCTTCTTTGTCGCCACGTATCTTGTTTATAGGAAACGGAATTACGGGACTGCCTTTATTGCGGTCATGCTACAGTTTTTCTTTGCTTTCTTTGGGTATGGGGTTTCGCATTTGCCGTATATCATCTATCCGTTTATTACCATCCAGGAAAGTGTCGTCAACCCGACGATGGGAACAGCACTCGTCATTGTGTTCATTGCCGGGCTGTTTCTGCTCATACCGTCCTTGCTGCTGCTGATGAAGCTGTTCCTGTTTGATGCTGAGTATATAAAAGGCAAAAAATAATGTCTGCCATTTGGAGATATGCTAAAATGACAACATCAGTTAAGATGGGGGAATGGCATTGAAAAAAGAATTTGTGGTAATCGGGCTTGGCCGATTCGGCGGGAGCATTTGCCGTGAATTGTCCGAACAGGGTATGGATGTCATGGCCATTGACAAGTTTGAGGAGAGGGTCAATGAGTTTGCCGGCATCGCCACACATGCGGTTGTTGCGGATACGACGGATGAGAACGTATTGAAAAGTCTCGGAATCCGGAACTTTGATCATGTCATCGTCGCCATCGGTGATGATATACAATCAAGCATACTGACTACTTTGATGCTGAAAGAAATAGGCGTTAAACACATTACCGTAAAAGCTACGAATGACTATCATGAAAAAGTTCTGCGGAAAATTGGTGCAGACCATGTCGTACACCCAGAGCGGGATATGGGGAGAAGGATTGCACATTATATTGTCTCCAACAATGTGTTGGACTATCTGGAGCTGTCGGATGAATACAGCATCGTTGAAATAAGGGTAAACGATAGGCTTGCGGGCCATACGCTGATCGACCTGGATGTCCGGGCGAGATATGGGCTAAATATCGTGGCCATAAAACGGGGGCAGGAAATCATCGTGACCCCGCCGGCTGACGATCCCATGCGGATTGATGATATTCTGATTATCATCGGAGCAGACTCGGACATCAGCCGCTTTGAAAAGAAAGTCATGGAATAAGAAGAAACCCTCCGCACTTTTGGGTGTCGGAGGGTCTTTTTTATACTTCCATGATGATGGGCAAAATCATCGGACGGCGCTTTGTTCTTTCATAAAGGAAAGGAGTAAGGGTGTCCGTAATCTCATTTTTGATTTCGGACCATTGTGTTGTTTTGCGGTCCATAATTTTATTCAGGTGTTTGGAAATCATTTTTTGGGCTTCATTGATCAGGTCTCCGGATTCCCTCATGTACACGAAACCGCGCGAGATGATATCCGGTCCAGATACAATCCTGGATGTTTCCATATTGATGGATACGACTACGATCACCAGGCCTTCTTCTGACAGTATTCTCCTGTCGCGAAGAACAATATTTCCGATATCCCCGATCCCGCTTCCATCGATATATACGGAACCAGATTGGATTTTCCCAGCAACTTCGGCTGTATTTTCAGTCAAAGCGAGCACTTCGCCATTGTCCATGATAAAACAGTTCTCTTCAGGCACATCGCAATCCACTGCAAGCTGTGCGTGCATCTTTTGCATTCTGAATTCCCCATGTATCGGCATAAAGAATTTTGGCTTCATCAAACGGAGCATCAGTTTTTGCTCTTCCTGTCCGCCATGTCCGGATGTATGGATGTCATTCAGGGAACCTGCTATGACATCTGCACCCGCGCGGTATAGGAGATTGATTGTGCGATTCACGCTGATTGTATTTCCCGGTATGGGGGAAGACGAAAATACAACGGTATCACCCGGCTGTATTTGAATCTGGCGATGTGTTCCATTGGCGATGCGGGACAGGGCTGCCATCGGCTCTCCCTGGCTTCCCGTACAAAGAATGGTCACCTTGTTTGCGGGCATCCTGTTCAGCTGCTGCGTGTTGATGAAGGTGTCCTTTGGCGCCCGGATATAACCGAGCTCCTGTCCAATTTCAATCGCTGCATCCATGCTTCGGCCAAACACGGCGATTTTCCTTCCGTTTGCCACTGCCGCATCGGTCACCTGCTGGAGACGGTGAATATTGGAAGCGAAGGTGGCGAAAATGATCCTGCCATCCACTTTTCGGAAAATGTCCTGAATGCTGTCCCCGACACGCCTTTCGGACATGGTAAAATGCGGTACTTCTGCGTTGGTGCTGTCCGATAGAAGACAAAGCACGCCTTCCTTGCCAATTTCCGCCATCTTTGTAAGGTTTGCCGGCTCTCCCACAGGGGTGAAATCGAATTTGAAGTCCCCTGTATGGACAATGTTACCTGGCGGTGTTTTCACCACGATCCCATATGAATCAGGGATACTGTGGGTTGTCCTGAAAAAAGTCACCGATGTTTTTCTGAATTTGATTACATCATCTTCCTTGATTTCATGGAACTTCGTCTGGCGGAGCAGCCCGTGTTCCTCCAGCTTGTTTTTTAGCAGGCCGATGGCAAGCTTGCCGGCATAAATGGGGACGTTTACCTGGCGAAGCAGATAAGGAATGCCTCCAATATGGTCTTCATGGCCATGGGTAACGAACAGCCCTTTGATTTTGTCCGCGTTTTTCACTAAATACGTATAATCTGGTATGACGTAATCAATGCCCAGCAATTCATCTTCAGGAAATTTGATTCCTGCGTCGATCAAAATGATCTCATCTTGAAACTGTACGCCGTATGTGTTTTTTCCGATTTCACCCAAACCGCCAAGGGCGAAAACCGCTGTCTGGTCGTTCTTTACAAATTTCATCCTTCTACACGTTCTCCTGTAAAGAATAGGTTGGACCCTGCTGTTCATATTCAAGGTACGGTCCTTCAATAAGCTGCACGAACTCAATATTGATTGGGCGGTCTTTCAATTTTTGGCGTACCTCTCGTACACTTTCTGCTTCGATATAGAGGGTTTTCGTGTTTTCGCGAACAGGCATTTCCGTTTCGCTGTTCTGATAGTACACTTTATAAATCATTTTTTTCTCTCTCCTTAACTCCGTTGGGTAACTTTTATTATTATATAAGAATTGAAAAACTATTTCATGTTTCAACACGCAAATGGCGTTTTGAAGAATATCCGAATAAAGAATAAGCCCTCCGGCAACAGAGGGGCTTGAATGAAAAGCAATTGGTCATCAGGCAATTGTTTTTTTTCTAAGCAAATCCTTCCACTGTTTCAAGAGCTTCTTTCTGAGCTTCTTTAACATTGTGGATCACTCCTTACTAGCTATTTTAACCGATTCTTGTCCAAAGTGAAAGCAAGTTGGCGCTGAGGTCCGCTTTTTGTGCAACTTTTTTTAATGTAGTATATGCTGAAAGCAGAGTTGCTATCATGGAGATGACTGGAAAACGGTTAAAAAGCCGTGTCCGCTATTGCGGAAATTATTAGCTGAGGTGAATCACTCATGAGTAAAATTGTATTTTTCGATATTGACGGCACATTGCTGGATCATGATAAAAACCTTCCTGGCACAGCCAAAGCCGCGATTCAATCTTTACAGAGCGACGGTATTTATACGGCAATCGCTACCGGACGGGCCCCTTTTATGTTTACCCATTTACTTGAAGAATTAAATATGCAATCCTACGTTTCTTTCAACGGCCAGTATGTCGTCTTTGAAAATGAAGTCCTATATACGAACCCGCTAAACGAAACGGAAATGGAGAAGCTTGAAAAGGAGGCTTCCGCTCATGGACATTCGCTTGTATACCTGAATGAAAAAACAATGAAGTCGAGTGTGAGCCAAGATGATCTGATAGAAGAAAGCCTGGGTGAATTAAAGCTGGCTCATCCTGAATCCGACCCGGAATTTTATAAAAAAAATGAAATTTACCAGGCTTTATTGTTTGGGAAGCAGGAACAGCTTGATTATTTGGACGGATTTGATGCCTTTACTTTTATCCGCTGGCACAAGCATTCGGTGGATGTAGTGCCTAAATTCGGTTCCAAAGCGGAAGGAATCAAGAAAATGGTTTCCAGGCTGGGCTTTGATATGAAGGATGTTTATGCGTTTGGGGATGGCCTGAATGATATTGAAATGCTCCAGGAGGCGGGGACTGGCATAGCCATGGGCAACGCTCCCGCAGAAGTGAAACAATTCGCTGATTTTGTAACGGATTCTGTAGACGCGGACGGTATTGTGCGAGGTCTCATGGCCGCAGGTTTGCTTCCTGAAACGTTCCCTATACCAGGCCGTTAAAAAAGCCCGGGCATCCGGGCTTTCGCTTTGCATGGCTTATTCATTTCACCGGTCAACCGGCATTGCCTGATCGGGGAGTTTGAACGGATTGTCCGGATTGATATGGTCGTAGAACATGATTCCGTTCAAGTGATCAAGTTCATGCTGAAATACTATGGCCGGCAAGCCTTTTAGCCTAAGCTTGATTTCATTGCCGTCAGCATCATATCCCTTTACGGTGATACGGGCATGGCGCACTACATAGCCGGGGACATCCCTATCTACGGACAGGCATCCTTCACCGGAGGTCAAATAAGCCTTTTCGACGGAGTGGCTTATAATTTTCGGGTTGAAAAAAGAATGATTGTATTCATTGCCCTTTTCATCTGTCACACGCATGGCGAACATTCTTTTCGGAATATTGATCTGCGGCGCTGCAAGCCCAACCCCCGCCCTCAATCCGTATTTTTGGCTGATATCCGGTTCCTGGCTGTTGATGAGGTATTCCTCCAGACTCTTCAGAATGTCTTTGTCCTCTTTTGAAGGAGGAACTGATACATCCTCTGCAACTTGCCTCAATGTAGGGTGCCCGTCTCTTATAATATCGCTCATTGTAATCATTGCGATTCCTCCTGTTACTGACCTTCTCATAGAAATTAGTGTATCAAAGTGTCCCTAAAAGTAAAGGGAATGGGACTGGTATCAGAAGAAAAAGAATCGACTTTCGGACCATGTCTGAACAAGCTTCTTGTTGTCAAATTCTTCTCATCTCGGTATAGTAATAATTGGTGAAACAGATAGGAGGATTTACGTGGGAAAAAGAACTGTTTGGGCTGTTCTTCTCGTCACTGCAATGATTATAGCGGGTTGTTCATCACCCGAAGAAAACATCTATTCTATTTTGGAAGAAACAGCCGTAAAGGAAAAGGACTTTGAAAACCAGCAAAAGCCGCTTGCCGGCCTGGAAGAACAGGAGAAAAAACTTTTCGATCAAATCATGGCGCTGGGCATGAAAGATTTTGAAAAGATCAACACTCTTACAGACGAAGCGCTTGAAAACCTGGACAAACGTGAGGAACTTATAGATAAAGAACAGGCAGCCATTGAGGCATCCAAAAAGGAATTTGAAAAATTGGATGGTTCCATCACGAAGCTAAAGGAAGAGGACTTGAAAAAACAGGCCGCCGACTTGCAGGATCTCATGGATAAAAGATTTAAAAGCCATGATGCTCTTTATTCATCTTATAAAAAAGGGCTGGAGGAAGACAGGAAGCTTTATAAGCTCCTTCAGGACAAGGATTTAAAGCTGGAACAGCTCGAATCGCAAATTGCATCTTCCAATAAAGCCTACGAATCCATTTTTAAAGCCAATAAGGAATTCAATGAATTGACCGCTCTTTATAACGATGCAAAAACAAAATTTTATCAGAATTCAGGAATCAACATAGAAAATCAACAAAAATAGCAGCAGCCGGATGCGAAATTTTCGCATCTTTTTTTGTTTGAGGTTTTTTTGCCTGTTTTTTTAAAAGCTAATGTATAACAGTAAAGAGATTTTTAATTTTGTGTAATACAGTTATTGAGCAGTTACTGGTACAGGGTGAGATTAAAGAGAGTGGCATATTTTTTCGGTTATTTGCGGTCGTAAACAATAACGTTGACGAAAGCGCTTTTTTCCTGTAATCTAAATCTGGTAAAAAGGATGGATGGTTGTATTACTTTTTTTTGCAGGAGAATTGATACAGATAACAGGACGGGGAGGGTTTAAATATCAGTTTTTATCCTTGTTGTTTGTGGAAAACTTAATATAGTGTTTGCCGGAAACAGTTCTTTATTTGGAATGGTTTGATCCTTTTAAGGGGTAATCTAAAGCAATGTTAAACATCAACCAATAATATTGAAATAGAAAGGAAGAGGTGGCTTCAATGGCTTCTAAAACGAAGAAATTCGATGCGGTCAGTACGCTCGAGCAGATTGAAAGTCAGTTTGAAATGGTTCAGATACTTAATGAGGAAGGGGAGATCGTCAACAAAACGGCCATGCCGGATTTGACTGATGATCAGCTTCAGGAACTGATGCACCGTATGGTGTACACACGTATCCTCGATCAGCGTTCCATCTCATTAAACCGACAAGGGCGTCTTGGCTTCTATGCCCCAACCGCCGGCCAGGAAGCTTCTCAGCTGGCGTCACAGTTTGCCTTGGAAAAAGAAGACTTTATCCTGCCGGGATATCGTGATGTACCTCAAATTGTATGGCACGGCCTTCCCTTGTATCAGGCATTCTTGTTTTCCAGGGGCCATTATAAAGGGAACCAAATTCCAGAGGGAGTCAATGTGATACCTCCGCAAATCATCATTGGGGCACAGTACGTACAGGCTGCAGGAGTTGCACTGGGCTTCAAGAAACGCGGCGCCAAAGCGGTAGCTGTTACGTATACAGGAGACGGCGGTTCTTCCCAGGGAGACTTCTATGAAGGGATCAACTTTGCCGGTGCATACGGCGCCCCTGCCATTTTCATTGTTCAAAACAACCAGTATGCCATTTCCACTCCGCGTGAAAAGCAGACTGCTGCTGCAACGATCGCACAAAAAGCGGTTTCTGCAGGAATCCCGGGAGTCCTTGTAGACGGCATGGATCCGCTTGCCGTGTACAGTGTAGTAAAAGAAGCCAGGGAGCGTGCCATCAACGGAGGCGGTCCGACATTGATTGAAACGTTGTGCTACCGTTATGGGCCGCACACAATGGCTGGTGATGACCCAACACGTTACAGAACTTCTGATACGGACAGCGAATGGGAGAAGAAAGATCCTCTCGTCCGATTCCGCAAATACCTTGAAGGCAAGGGGCTGTGGAACGAGGATAAAGAAAACGAAGTAATTGAACAGGCGAAAGAAGATATTAAAGAAGCCATCAAAAAAGCTGATGAGACACCTAAGCAAAAAGTGACTGACTTGATGTCCATCATGTATGAAGAGTTTCCTGCCAACCTGAAGGAGCAGTATGAAATATATAAAGAGAAGGAGTCGAAGTAAGACATGGCCCAAATGACTATGATTCAAGCAATCACCGATGCACTTCGGACTGAATTGCGCAACGATGAAAATGTTCTTGTGTTCGGCGAGGACGTTGGGGTTAACGGAGGGGTGTTCCGTGCTACGGAAGGGCTCCAAAAAGAATTCGGCGAAGAGCGTGTATTTGATACGCCGCTTGCGGAATCCGGCATTGGCGGACTTGCCATCGGTTTGACAACACAGGGCTTCCGTCCAGTACCGGAAATCCAGTTTTTTGGATTCCTGTATGAAGTGATGGACTCTGTAAATGGACAGATGGCACGCTGGCGCTACCGTACCGGAGGCTCGTTCAATGCGCCAATCACCATACGTTCTCCTTTTGGTGGCGGAGTGCATACTCCCGAACTGCATGCGGACAGCCTGGAAGGCCTTGTAGCCCAGCAGCCGGGATTGAAGGTCGTCATTCCTTCGACTCCTTATGATGCAAAAGGACTGCTGATTTCAGCTATCAGGGATAACGATCCAGTTATCTTCCTTGAGCACATGAAACTGTATCGCTCGTTCCGTCAGGAAGTTCCAGAAGAAGAATACACAATTCCTCTTGGAAAAGCGGACATCAAGCGTGAAGGAAAAGATTTGACTGTGGTCACCTATGGTGCGATGGTTCATGATTCCCTGAAGGCGGCCGAAGAACTTGAAAAAGAAGGCTACTCTTTGGAAGTCATTGATCTGCGTACAGTGGCTCCTCTTGACATGGAAACAATCATCGCTTCTGTCGAGAAGACAAGCCGCGCCATTGTGGTTCAGGAAGCCCAAAGACAAGCGGGAATGGCTTCCCATATCGTTGCTGAAATCACAGAGCGTGCAATCCTTAGCCTGGATGCTCCTGTGCTTAGAGTAACAGCTCCTGATACGGTATATCCTTTTTCACAAGCAGAGCCTGTTTGGCTGCCAAACCATAAAGACATCATTGAAACTGCCAAGAAAGTGCTTGAGTTTTAATGAAATAAAGGAAAACGGCTAAAATATACAAAACAGGAGGGTGAATACATTGTCATTCCAATTTAGATTACCTGACATCGGTGAAGGTATCCATGAAGGCGAGATCGTCAAATGGTTTGTCAAACCGGGTGATAAAATAGAAGAAGATGATGTGCTTTGTGAAGTCCAAAATGACAAAGCAGTAGTTGAAATTCCGTCCCCAGTTGCCGGAACGGTTGAAGAAATCCATGTGAACGAAGGCCAGGTTGCTGTTGTCGGCGATGTTCTCGTTTCCTTTGATGCTCCCGGGTACGAAAACCTGAAGTTTAAAGGCGACCATGATGAAGAAAAAACGGAAGCTGAGGTGCAATCCACTGCCGAAGCAGGCCAGGACATCAAGAAAGAACCAGTAAAAGCCGAGGAACGGCAGGAAGAGAAAAATGATGCAACCGGCGCAGGCGCACAGCCATCAGCAGCCGAAACCGATCCTGTCAATTCACGTGTGATTGCCATGCCTTCTGTCAGGAAGTTTGCCAGAGAGAAAGGTGTCGATATCCATCAAGTATCAGGTTCCGGCAAAAACGGCCGTATCCTGAAAGAAGATATTGAAGCATTCTTGAGCGGCGGCCAGAAACAAGAGAAAACGGAAGCTCCTGAAAAAACAGCGCAAGCCGTTTCAGAAGAAACAACCGATAAGGCGGTTGCTTCCGGAACTAACACAGCCATCCCTGAGGGAGAATTCCCGGAAACCCGCGAAAAAATGAGCGGTATCCGAAAAGCGATTGCAAAAGCGATGGTCAACTCCAAGCATACTGCGCCTCACGTTACACTTATGGACGAAGTAGATGTTACAAAGCTTGTGGCACACCGGAAGAAATTCAAGGAGATCGCTGCAGAAAAGAATATCAAACTGACATTCCTTCCATATGTCGTAAAAGCACTAGTCAGCGCGCTGCGTGAGCACCCTGCCCTTAATACGTCCATCGATGATGAAGCCGGCGAGATTGTTCACAAGCACTACTACAACATCGGGATTGCTGCCGATACGGAAAAAGGTCTCCTGGTGCCAGTCGTGAAGCGTGCGGATGCCAAATCGGTCTTTTCGATTTCACAGGAAATCAACGAGCTGGCCGACAAAGCCAGAAGCGGCAAGCTTGCTCCGAATGAAATGAAAGGCGCTTCCTGCACCATCACCAATATCGGATCGGCAGGCGGACAATGGTTTACTCCGGTCATCAACCATCCGGAAGTGGCAATACTTGGCATAGGGAGAATTGCAGAAAAACCCATAGTGAAAAATGGTGAAATTATAGCTGCACCTGTGTTAGCATTGTCATTGAGCTTCGATCACAGAATTGTGGATGGAGCAACAGCACAGCATGCGCTAAACCATATCAAGCGCCTGCTGAATGACCCGGAACTTTTATTAATGGAGGGGTAAACAATGGTAGTAGGAGATTTCCCAATTGAAACAGAAACGATTGTCATCGGTGCGGGTCCTGGAGGATATGTAGCCGCCATCCGTGCAGCACAGCTTGGTCAAAAAGTTACAATCGTGGAGAAAGGCAACCTGGGAGGAGTCTGCCTGAACGTTGGATGCATTCCATCCAAGGCATTGATCGCTGCATCCCATCGATATGAAACAGCTTTGCATTCCGAAGATATCGGCATAACGGCTGAAAATGTTAAAGTTGATTTTTCAAAAGTGCAGAAGTGGAAAGCCAGTGTCGTGAAAAAGCTGACAGGCGGAGTAGAAGGGCTGCTTAAAGGGAACAAAGTAGATATCGTCAGAGGAGAAGCTTACTTCGTAGACGATCATACTCTGCGGGTTATGGATGAAAATTCAGCTCAAACATATACGTTCAAGAACGCGATCATCGCCACAGGATCACGTCCAATTGAACTTCCGGCCTTTAAATATTCCAAGCGTGTACTTGATTCCACCGGAGCCTTGAACCTGGAAGAAATTCCAGGGAAGCTGGTGGTCATCGGCGGAGGATACGTTGGGACTGAATTGGGTACGGCATACGCCAACCTTGGTTCCCAAGTTACAATCCTTGAAGGTGCAGATGAAATCTTGAGCGGTTTTGAAAAGCAAATGTCCGCATTGGTCAAACGCAACCTCAAAAAGAAAAATGTTGAGATTGTTACAAAAGCCATGGCGAAAGGCGTTCAAGAAACGGAGAGCGGCGTAACGGTAACATATGAAGCAAAAGGCGAGGAAAAGACGGTTGAAGCGGATTATGTTCTTGTAACGGTCGGCCGCAGACCAAACACAGATGAACTTGGTCTAGAGCAAGTAGGCATCAAGATGACGGACCGCGGGGTCATCGAAGTGGATAAGCAATGCCGGACAAATATTTCTAACATCTTTGCAATTGGCGATATTATTCCCGGACCTCCATTGGCCCACAAAGCTTCGTATGAAGGGAAAATTGCCGCGGAAGCCATTGCCGGGCATCCAGCGGAAGTGGACTACCTCGGCATTCCGGCTGTTGTCTTCTCTGAACCTGAACTGGCGACAGTCGGCTATACAGAAGCTCAGGCGAAAGAAGAGGGCCTTGAAGTGGCTGCTGCCAAATTCCCGTTTGCAGCTAACGGCCGTGCGCTGGCACTGAATAACACAGACGGTTTTGTTAAACTGGTGACACGCAAAGAGGACGGACTTGTGATTGGTGCCCAAATCGCCGGTGCAAGTGCATCCGATATGATTGCAGAACTGGGTCTTGCCATTGAAGCCGGAATGACGGCAGAGGATATTGCCATGACCATCCATGCTCACCCAACATTGGGAGAAATCACAATGGAAGCGGCAGAAGTGGTCCTTGGAACACCTATCCATATTGTAAAATAAGAAATTTTAGCTCTTTCCCGTTTTGATCGGGAAAGGGCTTTTTTTCTGGAACAAGATGCCGCAAAGGTAAATTCAGGTTTAAAATTTTGTCCAAGGTGCATATAATGATTAAACAATGGCTTGTTTTGGAAGAGTGGTGACCGGCATGGCAATAAAAACATATGTAGCGGTAATCCTGCAATTTATTATTTGGAGCGGTTTTACACTTGCTCAATGGCTATCGGGGGGGGATCACTTTTTTTCCAAAGTGATTCTGTTTGCAGTGTTTTTTTATCTGGCCTTTTTGCTTGCCAGAAAAATTGTTAAATCGAACCGGATCACATTGCTTGTCACGATGATGAGCCTGTGTGTGTACGGGGCGGTTCATATGCTGCTGCAATTGCTCGTGCCGGAAAGGCTGTTTTTCTGAGGGAATCCTTTTTGACATTGGCAATTAAACCAGAAAAAGCTATAATCGTAGAATCTAAGAAATTCATATGCATGGTACACCAGAGAGGAGAAAACGATGAAAAAATTATTCATCTTGGCTTTGGCATCGCTCCTGCTGGCTGCCTGCGGGGCCGAAACTGCAGATAAAGAGCAAAAGCAGGAGAACGCGCCAGGCAAGAAGGCAGGACAAGAGGAAAAGACAGGCAAACAAACCGAGGAGCAGACAGCGGAACCTGCAGAGAAACCTGAAGAGGAAGCTGTTCCAGGCTATAAGGTCAATTCCGGAACATATGCCCTGGAGCCTTTGGCGGAAGAAAATCCGAAGGTGGTCTTGCTCACCATTGATGATGCACCGGACAAGCATGCTGTTGAAATGGCACGCACATTAAAGGCACTGGATGCTCCG
>DATBUB010000068.1:0-9891 GCA_036516555.1 Bacillaceae bacterium | reverse complement strand
TGCCTTATTCTTCGCCTTTGGCGCTGTGTGCCAGCCTGCTGGATGCTGCAGCTGCTATGGCTCCCACAATATCATCCAGGAAGGTATGGCACTTTCCGGAAGAATGGTCGTTCAGTTTTTCGAGGATGCCAGGCTTCTGCTTATCGATATATCCGTAATTGGTGAATCCTATGGAACCATATACGTTAACGATGGAAAAAGCCAGGATTTCATCCACCCCATACAGGCTTTCATCACTGTTGATGATGGATTGAAGAGGTTCCTCCAGCTTTCCGCTTTCTGCAAGCCGGTCCAATTGAATGCCCGTCAGGATGGCATTCTGAACCTCCCTTTTTTGCAGGACCCGCTCAATATTATAGATGCAGTCTTCCATTTCCAGCTCCGGATGGTACTTTTTCTGCAGATACATCACCAATTCTGCGATATCCTCTATGGTCACTCCGCGCTCTTTCAGCCAGCGGCGGGCTGTTTCTTCGCTAATGGTCATTTTTCTCGGCTCTGTCATGTTTCTCACCCTTCTGTTATGTTTACTCCTACTCCAGTATCGCTTTTTCCCTGCACGCCTCTTTCATTCCCATTTTCAGCGAAAATTAATCAGTACCCTCTCATATACATAAGATGACAAAACCAGGAACAGGAGAGGATGCCATGTCCGCAGAACTGCTGGAACGGTCATTCGGGATTAAACCGGATGGCTCGATTCAAGATGGCCCGCACATCCGCTATGTCGAAAAGGGCTTTATGTATACTATTGTAGCTGTTACCCATATGGAACAGGAAGCGTTAATAGAATTATATGAAATGTCGGAGCATATGGCAAAGTTTGGTGATAAAAAGGTTTCCACATTTGTTCCGTCAAAAGACCGTTTATATGTGGTTTCCCATAAAGACGATCATTTCATACTCCTTAAAAACATCTTTATCCGTCCTGCATCTGCGAAAAGGAATATGGGAAGGGATTTGGCAAAATTTCACGAGAGGGGCAAGCTGATCCCCATTCAGGTTTCCAATATGAACAGATTGGGGCAATGGCAGTCCTTGTGGGAAAAGAGGATGGAACAAATGGAAAAGGTGTGGGCAGGGATGGTGAGGGAGAAGCCTCAAGGAATGTTTGAAAAAATGTTCATAGAGAATTTTTCATACTTTTTGGGTTTATGGGAAAATGCCATGCAATATGTTAAGGATACCGAGCTTGACCAGGAACCTGCATACTCGGATGGGGGTACCATTGCACATGAACGGTTTTCCGACAGGACGTGGAACCCTCCATACCGCATAAAAAACCCAATCGACTGGGTATTCGATCACCGTTCTCGAGATATGGCAGAATGGATCCGAAACTGTTATCATCGAAGTCCGGCATCCGTGAATTCGGAAATCGCTGCCTTTGCGCAGGGATACCAATCAGTTTCACCCATCTCCGCCTACACATGGAGAATGATCTATGCCCGCCTGCTGTTTCCTCTTCATTTCATCGAGTGTGCGGAGGATTACTTCAGCGCACAATCGCAGTGGGCCCAGAAGCAGCTTGAAGAAAAAATGGGTAAATTCATCAGGGACACAAGAGAATATGAAGCCTTTTTGAGAAACTTTTTCCACATGGCTGGAATTAGCCGGAATTATTTTCCTTCGGTAGAGTGGGTATAAAAGGCTCATGGCCAAGCAAAGCTTTTTTTGGACATTTGCATTGAGAATAAAAAGAAAAACGCGATGCGGAGAGCCGCATCGCGTTGTTGGATTGTATTAAAATACTTGTTCCACTTCAACTACACCGGGAACTTCTTCGAGCAATGCACGCTCAATTCCGGCTTTCAATGTAATCGTGGAGCTCGGGCATGTACCGCAGGCACCAAGCAGGCGCAGCCTTACAATGCCTTCGTCGACATCTACAAGCTCACAGTCACCGCCGTCACGAAGAAGAAACGGGCGCAATTTATCGAGTACTTCCTGTACTTGCTCTGTGATTGTTTGTTCAGACATTCCAATCGACTCCTTTCCATAACACTATTATAATCAGTATTAGTAAAAAAATCTATGATTCGGAATCATTCCGAAGGGGTGCCAGACATACACCTATATCTTATCATATTCCATAAGATCAAGTTGGTTTTTTTGCAAATTCCGTTACAATGGAATTAAAGGGGGAGGTACAACCATGAAACAGGAAGCGGTCATTTATGTATACGGAGCTGAGATCCTTTGTGCCAGCTGCGTAAACCTGCCATCGGCCAAAGAAACTTACGATTGGCTCCAAGCGGCTATTTCGCGCAAGTATCCAGATCAGCCTTTTAAGATACATTATATTGATATTCATAACCCGCCGGAGGAAGAAGCTCAAAAAGCATTCGCGGAACGGGTCATCGAAGAGGACATGTTCTATCCTGTTGTAACGGTCGGGGATAAGATTGTCGGTGAGGGGAACCCGAGGCTGAAAGATGTTTACGAAGAACTTGAGAAATATGGCTATCAGGCTGTATAAGCAAAAAGGAGTTCCCGTTTGTTATGGGAACTCCTTTTTGGGATGGAATCCGAATAAAAAATAGGGATGGGACATTCGCCAATCCGGATTTTTTATCAGCCGTTATGGTATTTGTACATCCAAAGTACTCCGGATTTCAGAATCCTCGCGATACGTCCCGTAATGGCACGTTCCGCCATCAGGCCGAAGCCTTGTTTCTTTCCAAGTGATCCGAGAACTCCTTTGAGTTTGATGGTCGGCAATTCTTCAGGAAGCTCTTTGTTGTTCCAGCGCCTTAACAGCACTTGAACAATTTGTTCAGCCTGTCCTTCTGCCAGCTGGGCGCTTGGAGCATAGGGGAGGCTGGCACAGTCCCCGACTACATATACATGTTCATCATCAGGAAGGTTATGATATTTTGTAAGAACAACCCTGCCCTGCCTGTCTTTTTCTACATCCATTTCCCTTACAAGCCTGTTTGGCTGGATGCCTGCAGTCCATACTACGACATCGGATTCTACCGGTTCACCGTCATTATAAATAAGGCCGGGCTCCACTTTTGTGATGTTGGCTTCATTGACTACATCTACACCGTTCATGTGGAACCAATTTTGAACATATCGGCTTACCCTCTCAGGAAAAGCAGATAGTATAATTTTTCCGCGGTCGAACAATTTAATGGCAAGGTCCGGACGGCTTTCCCTCAGCTCGCTCGCAAGTTCAATACCGCTCAATCCCCCGCCTACGATGCTGACTACAGAATTGGCCGGCAGATTATTCAATGTTTGATACGTATCCCGTGCCTTTCCTATCGTTTGAATGCTATGGGTATAAACATCCGCACCCGGAACATTGTGGTACTTGTCTTCACAGCCAAGGCCGATGATCAGATCATCATAGGCGACTGGTTCAGCATCCTCCAAATGGACGAGCTTGTTTTCCAGGTCAATGCGTTTAACTTCCCCGTACTTCATATCAAGACGCGCATGTTCTGGAAAAGAAACCCGAACTTCCTGGTCAGAAACCGTTCCTGCTGCCAGGGCGTAATACTCGGTCTTTAAACAATGATAGGGAACCCTGTCAATCAATGTAATGGATACATCATCGGGCAGCTGGTTTGGCAGCAGGCGCTGCAGCACACGCATGTTGCCATATCCGCCGCCCAGTAATACTAATTTTTTCATGCAAATAATCTCCTTTTGCC
This sequence comes from Bacillaceae bacterium, assembly GCA_036516555.1. Classification (GTDB taxonomy): domain Bacteria; phylum Bacillota; class Bacilli; order Bacillales; family Bacillaceae_C; genus DATBUB01. The sequence continues at coordinate 6,229 of DATBUB010000068.1, read as the reverse complement.
ATCTACTTGAAGAACGTTATAGAGACAAGTTCGTAAAACGATCTATATATTTATATCCCACGTAAAAGTATATCTGAATCCTCTTTTATATACAACCGGATTGTGGGTTCACATACAGGAATTGTATGGTTGAAAAGGCAAAACCCTTCGCACGGAACTGCGTATTCATTGACTAAAGATTAGGAAACGAGTAGGATTATGTTGTTAATGAGGTGATGCCATGAATCCGATCATCGAGTTTTGCGTAAGCAATCTGGCAAGCGGCGGATATGAGGCCCTGCAGATGCTGGAGGAAGATCCGAACCTTGATATAGTGGAATATGGATGTCTGGACCATTGTGGTTTATGCGGGGAATCGCTGTTCGCCCTTGTAAATGGCGAGGCAGTGACAGGGGAAACCCCCGAAGATCTTGTCCGCAACATTTACCAGTATATTGAGGAGAACCCGATGTTTTAACCATGCCCGTCTGTTGAGATTCGGGTATTTGAGGTATATACTATAAGAATAAGCATCATACGATGGAAACAGGGGGTGCAGGTGAATGAGTGATATCATCACACTGACAGAAGCAGCGGCGTTTCAAATCAAGGATATGATGAAGCAAAACGGGGAGGAAGGAGCCTTTTTCCGGTTCTCCATCAATGGGGGCGGATGCAGCGGCTTGTCTTACGGCATGAGCCTGGATCACGAAAAGTCCGAAACCGATCATCATTTCGTGCAGCATGGAGTAGAAGTCATCATCGATTCGGAAAGTGCCCCGATTTTAACCGGCACTGTCATCGACTACAAACAATCCATGATGGGCGGCGGTTTCACCATCGAGAATCCGAATGCCCTCGTTTCGTGCGGATGCGGTTCGTCCTTCCGAACAGCCAAAGTCGAAGGGACGCCGGAGAAATGTTAATGATATTATAGCGGCAATCCTGTTTGGATTGTAACTTCGCCTTCCTGGCCTCCAGGAAGGCTTTTTGTTATTTATCCGAATAGTTATGTTTAGCTTGTGTAATAGATGACGAAATTACAAAATTCGACAAACATTTGCAAATTCAGCTTGACCAACCAAGCAAAAATCCTTAGTCTATTAAAAAATGGAGGGAAGGCAAAGGAGGGGACGGCCTTGTCGTATACAATCAGCGATCAGCTGCAGATCACTTTATTTGATGTTAAGAAAATACAGTATGATTCCAGGGTGATTTTTGATTATGTACAATCCTGCTGTACAATTGCCTATATCAAAAAGGGCGAAGTCATCACTACATTTGAAGGGAAGGAATACATCGCAAAGACCGGGGATGTGATGATTCATCGGCCGCATATGCCCTTCAACGTCATTTCAAAGACAGATGGCATCCATTATTTATTCAACATCAATTTGAAAGTGATGGAGGAAGTGGATTTTTTCAATCTCTATCCATTGGGAAAGGTCATAAAAATACGGGATCCGATTGCATTTGAAAAAAAATTCGATGAGCTTTGGAGTATATGGCTTCAGGAGAATAATGATTATCGATCGGTGCAAGCCAGCTTTCTTGCTTTTTCGTTGCTCCATGAAATATTGGAAAGCTCTAAAATGGGAGAGAGGCGATTGCCGAATGAAGCCTTTGTGACGGACCGGTTCAATCAGGTCCTTAAATATATTGAGAGCCGGATTGGAGAGAATATCACACGGGAAGAACTGGCGCAGATTTACCATATGAATCCTGTTTATTTCAGCCGGGCATTTAAGAAGATTTATGGCCTCACTCCCATGAAAATGGTGCAGAAGCTGAGACTTTTGCGCGCCCAGAGAATGCTGTCGAACTCCGATAATACCATTGAAGACATTGCCCTGAAGTGCGGTTTTTGTGATGCATCTCATTTTAACCATGCCTTCCGCAAGGCTTATAAAACCTCACCAAGCCAATACCGAAAAAGTATCAAAAGTACAAAAAGAGGCTTCATCCCTACATTGCCGGAACTTTAAAAGCTATATTAAGATATAGAACAAGCATAAATTAATTTATTTTGTAAACGTGTACAAAAAGACGTTCTTCACCTCATTATAGATTGATTTATGCTTCTCGGCTGTTTAGGGGAAACTTTACGGGCTTTAATAACTGAATATTCGGAAAAGGGGAGTGTTGGCTTTTGAAGAGTTGGCTGTTTATCATGGCTCTACTGCTTTGCTGTTTGGGATTTAATGCGCAAAACAGTGTCTTCGCACAGCAACTGGAGGGCAAGACGTATTATGTGGATGCCACTGGCGGTGACGATTCGAATGATGGGCTTACGGAAAGCAAAGCATGGAAGTCGTTGGACAAAGTAAGCTCGGTTACCTTTCAACCGGGTGACCGCATTTTGTTGAAAGCAGGGGAGAGGTGGACGGGTTCACTGCACCCAAAAGGTTCCGGAACCGAGCAACAGCCCATTGTATTGGACAAATATGGGTCTGGAAGCAAGCCGCTCATTGAAGGTGAGGGTGCCCCTTACGTCATCAGGCTGTATAATCAGGAACACTGGAGTATCGGAAATATTGAGATTACAAACAAAACAACGGAGCAGGGCACCGAAGCAAGAACAGGTGTCGAAGTGATCGGCGAAGATTATATGGCAGGCGAGACGACAGAACTTCAGGATGTTGCAGTCCTGCATAATATCCATTTGCACGACTTATATATTCATGATATCAATGGGCTTCACAAAAAAGGCGTTTATGGCAGTGCGGGGATTAATGTACTTGTACGGCGCAACCTTGAAGGGCTTCCTTACCGTGTTACCAAATTCGACGATGTGCTCATTGAAAATAATAAAGTGGAGAACGTGACCCGTACGGGAATTATGGTCAATTCCGCGTGGAACCATCGGGAGCAGCAGGGAGGGCCGGTTGTCGATCCGGATATTCCATGGACACCCGCAACCAATGTGGTCATACGAGGCAACGAGGTGCTTCATGTGAGCGGTGATGGGATTGTGCCGCATATCACGACGGGTGCGCTTGTGGAACATAATCGGGTGCATGGCTATAATGAGGCAAAAGTGGACTATAATGCAGGAATGTGGACCTATAATGGGGATTACACGCTTTACCAATACAATGAAGTTTCAGGCGGCAAGACGATCAAAGATGGCATGTCTTTTGATTATGACAATGGAACAAAGGGAGTTATTTTCCAATACAATTACAGCCATGACAATGAAGGCGGAACGCTGTTGATTTGTCAGAATGAAAAGAACGGTTCGGTATCGGATGGCATCTTCCGATACAATATCAGCCAGAATGATCACTATCAAACAATCACCATCTGCAGCGGCAGCAACTATAGCAACATGCAGATCTACAATAATGTGTTTTATGTCGGTCCCGGCATCAAAAACAACATGCTGATTGACCATAATGGAAATGCTCCTGCAGGGAACGGAGAGGCCATTTTCAAAAACAACATCTTTTACAACCTGGGATCAGGCGGTTATCAGGCAAAATCCACCTGGACTTATGACAGCAATGTCTTTTACGGCAATAACATACCGACTAAAACGGTTATCCCCGATCAGAATATGATCACCGCCAACCCGGCGTTTCTCAATCCTGGACAAGCCACAGGGATCGATGATTTGGAGGGGTACCGTTTAAAAGACTACTCACCGGCCATCAACAGCGGAGTGTCCATGTTGAATAACGGGGGAAAGGATTTCTGGGGGAATCCCTTATATTTTGGGCTTCCGGACAGGGGGGCGTATGAACATCCTGCCGATAAAGCGGATTCTCCGCCAACCGATGAAGAACAGCCGCCTTTAAACGATGACTTGAACAATATCGCCTTGGGCAAAACTCCGACATCCGGAAGCTTTATTCAAAATGCGGCACATGCCACAAATGGATTGTCCGGCGATACGAATCAGTTTACTGGGCTGGACAAAGGGCTGCAGTGGATGCAGCTTGACCTTGGGGACACCTATAAAGTGGATCGCATCAGATTATGGCACTTTTACGGAGATGGAAGAACATATAAGGATGTGATTGTCCAGCTTTCCAATACCCAAGATTTTTCAAGCGGAGTAACCACCGTTTTCAATAATGATGGTGACAACAGCGCAGGACACGGGGTTGGCCAGGACAGCGAGTATAAAGAGACACCCGATGGAAAGGAAATCATATTCGAAGCAACGGAAGCCCGTTATGTCCGATTCTGGTCAAATGGAAGCCTGTCCAATCCATGGAACCATTATGTTGAAGCCAAGGTCTACGGTACGAGTATGACGCCTTCCAATCTTGCGCTGGGCAAGATTCCGATTTCCAGCACCTTTATGAATGATGCCCTGCGCATGACCGACGGGGCTGTATATGATCCCAACCAATATGCCGGACTGGGGAAAGGGCTCCAGTGGGTCAAGCTTGATCTTGGGGATGTTTATGAACTGAGCAGCGTGAAGCTATGGCATTACTTTGCCAACAACAGAGTGTACAAGGATGTCATCGTCCAGCTATCTTCAGACCCTGATTTTTTGGACGGAGTCACGACCGTTTTTAATAACGATGCGGATAATACTGCAGGTCAGGGAATCGGAATGGATGCAGAATATGCGGAGACCGCTGAAGGAAAAGAAATAGCTTTTCCGCCTGTCAAGGCTAGATATGTAAGATTCTGGTCAAATGGGAACAGCGGAAACGCATGGAACCATTATGTGGAAGCGGAAGTGTATGGGATTCAGGCGCTAGAGGATGCAACGGCCCCTGTCACGACCGATGATGCTGATGAAGGCTGGCACCGGACGAGCCAAACAGTGAATTTAGCTGCTCGCGATGGAGAGACCGGGGTGGCAAAAACCTTTTACAGCTTGGATGGCGGTCCTTTTGTAGAAGGAGCGAAGGTGGTAATAAAAGAGGAGGGGATTCATCTCCTCAAGTATTATAGTGTCGATTATGCCGGAAATAAAGAAGTGGTAAAAACAACAACAGTAAACGTAGACATGACAGCTCCTGTTATACATCCATCAGAACCTATGAATGTGTTCCAGTCAGACCTGGCAAAAGTCGATTTTGATTTCAGTGACGAACTGAGCGGAGTGGCCGGCACTTCTGTCAAGCTGGATGGCTATCCGATACGTTTGCCTGGGGAATTTCAACCGCTGACACTTTCGCCCGGGGATCACTCCATTCAAGTTACGGCAACGGATCTTGCGGGCAATGAAACCAGGAAGGAGTTTGTTCTGACAGTACTGATCGATGCAGATCATTTAGACGATGTGCTCCAACTGGGGTACGAAAAGCATTTGATAACCAACTCGGGGATACTCCAGGGATTGCTTGCGAAGGCTGGCCAAATCCAAAAGTTTCAGAATGACAGCCGGCAGAGAGAAAACTCGATGAAATCTCTTGAAAATATGGTGAATGCGCAATCCGGGAAAAATATCGATCACACTTTTGCCGAATTGATTCTGCAAGATGTGGCGTTCATAAAAGAAAAGGGAAGCGAATGAAATTGATTATGGGATATTAACATGGAAAAAAAGGCGGCTTCTATTACTGAAGCACAAGCCTTTTTTTCTTGTAAAGGAGAAGGAAGATGAAATTGACGCTCTTGGGATTAAACAAACAACAGGAAACAGCTGCTTGTGAATTGGCAAAGCTGCTGGGGGTTCAGCTGTGCAGTGATGGATTGCCTGTCCAATTCAAGAAATCAGGATCAGGATTGTCGGTACAATACGATGGTGCGGCGTGTACAATAAGGTACTGTGAAGATCATCAATGCTGGCGGGCGTTTGGATTGCTGGTTGAAAAATTAAGGCATGGAAAGCACTTTGAAAAGAGGGAAAACCCCTTGTATGAAAATCTTGGAGTCATGATTGATTGCTCTAGAAATGCTGTGCTTCGTATGGAGGCCTTTGAAGTTCTGGTGAAACGGCTGGCGTTGATGGGATACTCCACCGTTCAGCTTTATACGGAGGACACATATGAAATAAAAGAGTATCCATACTTTGGGTACTTGAGAGGCAGCTATGCCTGCTGAATTCGTGAGGAGAAATCCTCTGGTTTGATGGCGGGAGCAGCAAAGAATCAAAGTCATGCTATCCGTGCGAATTTATGGCATACCATTGCAATACCTTCCGTCATCGCAGGAATTTAATAGAGGATTTCAATGAGTTCTTCCGAAAGGAAGGGCTCTTTTTCAATGGCGGGCCAAGGTCTATAAAAAAGTATCAAAAATACAAAAAGACCCATCATCCTTACATTGTTAGATTAATAGAAGT
>DATBUB010000067.1:0-8899 GCA_036516555.1 Bacillaceae bacterium | reverse complement strand
ATGGGCCAGTCTTTTTTTGTGCCCTGATGAAGGGGTGGTGGGATGGATAAACGCGTAAAAGAAACTGTGGGAAAGGTCGCGGAAACCGTCATCGACCATACGCCTGAGCCTATCAAGGAAAAAGTAAAGGAAGTGGCCGTGGACAAGGCAAAGGAAAAAATCACGGACACTGTTCAGGAGAAAGCGCATGAACTTAAGGAAAATATGGAGGAAGCGAGGGACGGTTTCGCCGATAAGGTTCACGACAAGGCAGAAGAAGCGAAAGAAAAAACCCAAAAGGTTTTGCTCACAGCCCGTGACAAGCTGGGCAAAGTGAAGGAAGCCGGGGAGGATTTTCAAAAGAAGATGTCATCCGGGAACAAGGATGACGACAGCCGGAAAGTGAAAGGTGCGAAACGCCTGAAAAGCATTAGCCATATCAAGACATCCAAGGACATTAAAGGTGCTTCAGGCATCAAAAGTTTGGAAAACATCAAATCCACCAAAGACATCAAGACCATCGGTTCTTGAATGTCAATGAAAGGAGAGGGTCAGAATGGCCGTTCAAAAAAGCACAGACAGCTCAAGCTTGGCAGAAGTCATTGACCGTATCTTGGATAAAGGGATTGTCATCGACGCCTTTGTGAGGGTCTCCGTGGTAGGGATTGAAATATTGACAGTGGAAGCCCGCGTCGTCATCGCAAGTGTCGATACATGGCTGCGGTACGCAGAAGCGGTTGGATTGCTCCGTGACGAGGTGGAGGAAAATGGGCTTCAGGCTCAAACTAACGAGCGGAATGCGCGCTTTAGTATTTAGAGATTATAGAAGGCATGTCCAGGGAAAAGCAATCTCTGGTTTGCCATGCAGGAGGCCATAATGGAAATCAAAAAGATCCTTGGAAATGTGACGGATTTTTTCAACGAATTTGTCGCGCCAGTCCATAAAATCACCTCCGTAGAGGAAAGTGAAAACAATGGCTGGAAGCTTACGGTGGAAGTCATTGAGGAAAAGGAATACATGAAAAAATACGCCAAAGATGAAATGGTCGGCGTGTATGAGGTTCACCTGAACCAGGATAAAGAAGTTACAGCCTACAAACGCTTGGACATGCGCTACAGGAGTTCGATCAATCAAGAGATGTAGGACAAGGGATCAGGAGGAAAAAGAGTGACGGTCTTAAAGAGAAAGCTCAACAGGAATGCAGGAACCATGGTACAGGACGCCAAGACAGAAGACTTGCTCGCCCGCTCGCTGCAATACCTGAATGCCGGCTACCCTGTTCATTTCACAGGACCCTCCGGAGCGGGGAAAACCTCCCTTGCCCTAGCTCTGGCGAAAAGAAGAAAAAGACCCGTTATGCTGATACACGGGAACCACGAGCTTAACAACAAGGACTTGATCGGCGACTTTACCGGCTATACGAGCAAAAAAGTGGTCGACAACTATATACGGTCTGTTTACAAAAAAGACGAAAGCGTCACGGAGACATGGAGGGACGGGCGCCTGCTGGAGGCTGTCAAGAATGGGTATACACTTGTTTACGATGAATTCACCCGTTCTCAGCCAACCACCAACAATATCTTTTTATCCATCCTGGAAGAAGGCATCCTTCCGCTGTACGGCACGAAACTGACGGAGCCATTTGTCCGGGTGCATCCGGATTTTGCGGTTATTTTTACAAGTAATCCGGAGGAATACGCGGGAGTCTACCAAACGCAGGATGCCTTGCTGGACCGGCTTATTACGATTGCAATCGGGCATAAGGACCAGGAACGCGAGGCGGAAATAGTGGCGGAAAGAACAGGCTTGGATCGGAACTCGGCTGCGGCAATTGCCTCCCTTGTGGCTGAACTGCGCAGGGAATGCCAAAAGGATCGCGGGCCCAGCATGAGGGCGTCCCTCATGATAGCCAGAATGGCTGAGGATCAGGATATTCCTGTAGACGGATCGGACGCTTCTTTTCAACGTCTTTGCATTGACATTCTGGGCCATCAGATGAGCCGGGGCATGGATTCCGATGATCCCATCCAAGCAGCAGAAACAATGATAAAGGAAGCGTGTGAAAACATGAAGGCCATTGAGGAATAAAGGAGAGTTTTGCATGAGTGTGAATGAGCCAATGGGCGTGTATATATTTTGCGGAATCCAGACGGAAACGGATGGAGATTTTGGGATCGTTGAAGTCGAAGGGGAGCGAAGGGACTTATTTACCGTCCGGTATAAGGATGCCGCCATCGTGGCCGCCGAGGTCCCCATGAAAATCTACCACCCGAATAAAGAGAATTTGATGATGCATCAGCAAGCGATCTCCAACATTATGGAGAAAAATGACACGGTTATTCCGGTCAGCTTCGGGAATATATTCAACTCAAAGGAAGATGTGAAAGTATTGCTGGAAAACCTCTATCCGCAATTTGAAAAGCTTTTTCCGGAAATCAAAGGGAAGATCGAGCTTGGCCTAAAGGTGATCGGCAAAAAAGAGTGGCTCGAGTCAAAGGTCAATGAGGATTCCAATATGGAAAAGATGGCAAAGGCTGTCCAGGGAAAGTCGGAGGCAGCCAGCTATTACGAGAGGATCCAATTGGGAGGAGCCGCACAGAAACTCGTCTCCTCCTTGCAGCAGGAGGTTAAGCAGGAAGTCTTCCAGCCATTGCAGGAGCTGGCCGTGGCGTCAAAAACCAATGATCCCATCGGTGAGAAAATGCTTCTGAATGCAGCCTTCCTTGTCGACCGGGACAAGGAGGCGGATTTTGACAAGGCTGTTAATGAGATATACGAAAGCTGGGAGGACAAAGTCGAATTTAACTACAGCGGACCATGGCCCGCTTATAACTTCATCAATATCAGGCTAAAAGTCGAGGAAGCCTGATGATTCATAAACTGGTTTCCGCGCCTATCAACCTTGTCATCAAAATTGCGGAAAAGGTCAAGGAAGAGGCCGATAAAGAGCTGTATGATCTCCCCACCATTCAGCAAAAGCTGATTCAGCTTCAGATGATGTATGAACTCGGTGAAATTCCGGATGAGGCATATAAAGCCAAGGAAGAAGAGCTGATCCTCCGTTATGAAACGGCTAAACGCATGGAATTGGAACAGTGGGAACAGATGACGAAGAAGAAGTGAGGAATATGGAAAGATGGGAAGTTACCTTTATTTATACGGATTGATTCCTACTGGGGAAGCTCCGGAACAAAACCCTCTGCCCTTGACAGGCTTTGACGGTTCGGGTGAAATTTTCACCATCCCAGTTGGGAACATTACAGCAATTGTATGCGAGCTCGACGCCGATGCATACTCAGAAGACGTGATCAAGGACAAGACGAACAACGACATGGAATGGCTGCAGGAAAAGGCCTTCCACCATCATGAAACAGTGTTGAAGCTGGCAAAGCAGTACACCCTCATTCCGCTGAAGTTCTGTACGCTCTATCGCAGCCGGGAAAGCCTGGAAGAGTCCGTCCAATCACATAAGGAAAACATGCTGGATATTTTCAAGCTGATCGCCGGAAATGAAGAGTGGAATGTGAAAATGTACTGCGATGAAAAGGCTTTAAAGGAGCAGGTGAGCGAAACCAATCCGGCAATAGAAGCAAAGAGAGCGGAAATCAGCGAGCTCCCCAAGGGCAGACAATTTTTCGAAAAAAAGAAATTGGATAAGCTGATCGAAAAAGAGCTGGAAGAAGAGAAAAACAAGGTCAGCGAACGGATACATGCACAATTGAAAGAGTTCTCCCTGATGGGAAGTGTGAAGAGAACGTGGAGCAAAGATGTGACGGGAAGACAGGACAATATGACGTGGAACGGAGTCTACCTCGTCCCCGGTTCCGGCGTGGAAGAGTTTTTGTTGCAAATCCAGCAGTATGAAAAGGAAATGAAGGAGACAGGGTGGCGATTCGAGGCAACCGGACCTTGGCCAGCCTACCATTTTTCCAGCTTTTCAAAGTGAGGGCGAAGCAATGTCACTGAGAGAATCGATAGAAGACAAGGATATCGCACTGATTGATATTCTGGATGTCATCCTGGATAAAGGGGTGGCCATTAAAGCGGATTTAGTCATTTCCATAGCGGGAGTCGACCTCGTATACCTGGATTTGAGGGTGCTGATCGCTTCGGTTGAATCACTTGTGCAAGCACAGCAGACCGTCTCATCCAATCAATTTGACAGAGAGAGGGAGGAGTTGATCCATGCAACCGGCCAGCCAGACAAATGGCAAAATTAATCTGGATCCCGACAATGCAGAGCATGGGTTGGCGCAGCTAGTGCTGACCGTCATTGAACTGCTCAGGCAGATTGTCGAAAGGCACGCGATCAGGCGTGTGGAGGGCGGAACCCTCACCGACGAGCAGATTGAGAATTTGGGTGAAGCATTAATGAACCTCGAAGAAAAAATGGAAGAACTGAAAGAGATTTTTGGCCTGGATGATGAAGATTTGAACATCGATCTTGGTCCTCTTGGAAGTTTACTATAAACCAAACCGCAAGGAGGACGTCAACATGGCGGTTGAACATTCCATGCAGTCCAGTACGATCGTGGATGTACTGGAGAAGATTTTGGATAAAGGCGTGGTGATCGCAGGCGATATCACTGTGGGCATTGCCGACGTCGAACTTCTGACCATCAAAATCCGCCTGATTGTTGCTTCTGTCGATAAAGCAAAGGAAATCGGCATGGATTGGTGGGAAACAGATCCGTATTTGACATCAAAAGCGTCGGACAGCCATACAAAAGCGCTTGAGGAAGAAAACAAGATGCTCCAGGAAAGACTGGAGGTTCTTGAGAAAAAGATGACAACCAACCGTTTGAACTCAACCGAATTTAATTACTGATAGGAGGATTTTACAGTGGGAAAAACAAAAGAAGCGGAAAATCAGCAAGCTGAAAATCAACATCAGGACGAAAACCGGAGCCACAGTGATGAGCAGAATCAGAACAATAGTGAAAATCAAAACGAAAACGGAAAATCCGAGAATGGCTTGGCCGGCAAGACCATCATCCGTTCCCTCGCGGGCGGATTGATCGGGGCAGCGGTCGGGTATGCCGCTACACCGGAAAACGGGAAAAAAATTGTGGAAAACATGAGCCCCGACAAACTGAAAAGCACAGGATCTGCATTAGGGCAGACTGTGAAGGAAAAGTCGAAGCAAGCGGTGGATTCCATCAAGAGTTCTGCTGAAAAGCTATTTGATAAGAAGGAAGAAGCCAATGTAGAAGGGTACGCCAACGAACAAGATTCAGATTCGGAAAACGAAACAAGCATCCAATCAGGAGTAAAGAACAGCTCGGAACAGGAAAATATGGGTGAACGCCTGGACAGGCTTGAAAAAATGCTGACCAAGCTGATTGAAGAGAAAAACGGTGAGAGCAAAGGGGAAAAGTCTGAACAAAACGAAGACCATTCTTCAAAGCCCGATTCATCTTCGGACGCGTCGAAAGGAAAACAGGACAAGCCAGAACCAAAGGAGCAGGGAGGCGGAAATAAGAGCGATTCCGGATCCAAGAATGAGGAAGGCGGCGGTGAGTCCCCCTCCTATTTGCAAGGACCGATGAAAGATCAGGGTTCTGATAAAGGAAAAAATCAAGGACACAACGATGCCAAACAAAAAGAGGGAAAAGAGAACGAACCGAAATCCGAGTCCAATGGCCAGGAAAAGAGCGAGCCCTCCCAATCAAAGTCAGATGAGGAAAACAAAGACTATGATTCTCTGAAAAAGGAGAATGAAAGACTTCAAGATCGATTAGGCAAAATCGAAGAGCTGCTCACAAAGATGACAGAAGAAAAAAAGGACCGGGGCCAAGGCGAATCCCGGGAAAATGAAGGAAAAGGACAAGAGCGTTCAGACGAAGGCAAGGATAAGGAAGAGAAAGCGCAAAACCAGGAAGATGGAGAAAAGTCTGAGACAGAAAGCCAAAAGCAGGTCGATAACGAAGAGAATAAGGTAGAAGCAGAAGGGCAGCAGGATAAATCAGAGTCCAATGACCAAGAGAATAAGGAAGACTCGGAAAGTCAAAAGCAGGAAAACAGCCAAGAGGTAAAAAACGAATCAAGTAACAAAGAGGACAGCGGGGAAACGAATAAGGAAAGTTCGAAGCAGGAGAACAAAGAAGTAAAAAAGGACGAAGCCGAAGGCCAGGGGAAGAACAAGAAGGACGAGTCTAAAGAAAAGTTAGATGAAACAAAAGGCCAGAAGGACCGTGAAGAATCGGATACTCAAAATCAAGAAAGCAAGAACAATCAGCAGCAAAAGCAAGACAACAAGTCCAAAGAAAAAGATTCAAAAGACAAACCTGAGAAAAACAGCAACAAGAACAGTGAAAAAGAGAAATCAGGAAAAAACCAAAAAGACAGCCAGGAAAAGAAGACATCCGAAAAGGAAGATTCGGAGGGAAAGCCGGGAGTGTATAATGTTCTCTCCGACGAAGAGGACACCTATCTTCTTCTCAATGAAGCAAGAAAGGAGAAGTGAAATATGAGCATGAGTTCTGACACAGCGAAGGACAGTATTCTGGAGTTCTTTGTTCAGGCGGCCAATAAACATGACTTCTCCTTGGATATCACGCTAAATGTGAAAGGTTCCGTAATCACGGGCACTCTGATTTCAGCCAAGGAATATTTCACCACGCTGAGCGAAACGTTTGAAGGCGGCGGTGAGATTGCCCAAATGCTGAGCGAACAGCTTGGCAAGTCCGGAGAAGCAGCGGAAAATAACGACGACCCAGAAGCTCATTTCATCCACATGAAAGAGACAAGGGTGTATTGCGGTGACAGCAAGCCCACGCCTTCTAAAGGTGAAATCCTCTGGAGAGGGAAGCTGAGTGAAATTGACGGCTTCTTTTTAGGAAAAATATTGGATGGCGGAGAAAAATAATCAATGGGAGCCGGCCTCACTGGAAATCGGTTACCCCATAATCACGCAAGAAGACGAGAGAATGTCATATTCTTTCGTCTTCTTCTATTGAGAACAGGCCACATGCAGCAAAGAAAGTCCTCATGCAGAGAGCCCTCCAAAAATAACCTTTTAGACCAATTATTAAAAAAACACTTCACGAGGGAAAAATAGGAAATAAGAACCTCTCTAACAGGTGAAATGTCTAAGCGGCAAGGTTGGTCACGCTTCCAAAATACATATAAGATTCACCATTCCCCGAATTATAAAAATATTTATTGATTTCGCGTTTTTGTGCCTATATAATCAACCTAACAATCGTTAGGTGGTGGTCGGTTGAAACAGGCATTACTAGATGCAGCCCTGCTTCACTATTCTGTACATGGGTATCAGGGGGCAACGATGAGGAAAATCGCTGATGAGGTGGGAATAAAGCCCGCTTCGATTTATTTCTTCTATGAAAATAAGGAAGCCTTGTTTATTGCGGCTTTTCAGCAGCTTCTGGATAATCATTTCAACGAAATGAAACGGATTTATCAAGAACATGCGGAAGAGCCGGTTGAGAAGATTTTCTCAGCGCTGCTTCACGGAATTGTTTCTTACCATACACGTGATGAAAAAGGGACAAACGCCTACATTTCTTTGGTGACCTCCCCCATACCGGGTATCAACACACACCTGGAAAACCATATGTCCCACTTTAATGATTGGCTGGTGGAGACCTTAAAGTCTGCCTTAAAAAGGAGCTACCCTTCCATTTCACACGAGAAAGTGGAGCGGACCGTGAACCAATATGACATTATTGCGAACGGAATCTTCTGGGGAATCAATCTATATAAGGGCGAACAATTTAAAGAACAAATTGAGTTGGCAGATCGGATGATTCAAACAATTTTCAGTGAACTGAAAGAAGAATTTTCAGAAGATTTTAATTAACAGCATGAGAGAGGAGCAACAAGAGTGGGAGATAAATTAAACCAGCCTTTAGTACAAGATTATGAACTTGAACCGGTACCCCAAGATCAAAGGAAGGGATGGGTGCAGCTTTCCGTTGTTTGGCTTGGCGGTATCATTGCCCTTTCTGCAACTGCATTGGGCGGGGCGCTTGGAGGAGGGCTTTCTTTGCCGAATGCCCTTATCGCAACGTTTATAGGGTGCTTTTTATTGGCCATCCTGAGTGCGCTTTGCTGCGTAGTGGGTGCCAAAACGGGACTTTCAACATCCCTTGTATCCATGTTTGCCTTGGGGCGCTATGGATCATATGCCGTCTCCATCATCATAGCCATATCGCTGTTTGGGTGGTTTGGCGTCCAGTTGGATTTGTTCGGTGCCACGCTGCATAACGTAATTTACGATGTTTTTAAGCTGGATATCAATTCAAAAATCCTGGTGGTCCTCGGCGGTATGTTAATGACCACCACCGCGTTTATCGGGTACAAAGCCATTGAAAAACTCAGTCTTTTTGCGGTTCCTTTACTGGGAATTCTGCTGATCGCTTCTTTGGTAAAAGTCATGAGCGGAAGATCCCTTTCAGAGGTGGCAGAGGCTCCCCTGTTTGGAGATCCCTTGACCATTGGCCTTTCCATTTCATTGATTATTGGATCCCTTGCAACAGGTGCCATCATCGGGCCAGATATTTCCCGGTATGCCAAATCAACGAAAGATGCCGTCGTCTCATCTTTTGTGGGATTTTTCGCCGGATTCAGTGTGGTGTTGATTATTGCAGCGATTCTTGCGAAGGCGACTTCAGAAGTGGACATCGTCGCCATCATGCTCAGCCTTGGCTGGGGAACAGCCGCCATGCTGATTTTGATCCTGGCCCAATGGACAACGAATGATAACAACCTGTATTCATCAGCTCTGGGATTTTCCGTTGTGTTCAACAAGATACCGAAATTCATTTTGACCATTGCCGCCGGTTTTATCGGCACAATGATGGCGGTTGGCGGCATTTACAGCAGCTTTATTCCATTTTTGGTTTTCTTGAGTGCGCTGATTCCTCCGATTGGGGGGATCTATGTAGGGGATTTTCT
>DATBUB010000066.1:0-2059 GCA_036516555.1 Bacillaceae bacterium | reverse complement strand
AAACTTACAATTTCATCCACACTTCTTTTTTTGAGGCGACTCGACTATCATATCACGCATCAGCGTTTATAGTCAATACTTTTTTTTACTTTAAATCAAAATCCTGCAGAATGTTTCTTCGTTCTGCTCTATCGGACGAGTAATAATATATCACATATTTTATCCCCCTGCAATACATTTAACGAAAAAGTATACATTCATCTTTTTAGCAATTTAAACATATATATCTAAATATCATTGTAACGTTCAGGAAGGGGAATGTCGTTTGCTGCCCAACATCGCACTGGCCGTAGCCCTGATCACAGCCATTTATTTATTCTCATACTCCTATATAGAAGCGCTTCGAATCTCAAACGCGGAAGATAAGGTATATGGAGGTACTTTTATCTTTTCTTCCATTATGGCTTTCGTCTTCTCGGGATTGACTTATTTGTTTATATAAAGTGCGGCAGGGGATTCCCTGCCGCATTCCGATTCTGCATCAAGCACTTTTCATTTTGCTTAATGCTTTCGCTTTTTTCCTTTTACCATCAATAAGGAATAATGACACACTGGCAATGATGGTGACACCTCCCACCACTTGGGTCCATAAAATCTGTTCGCTCAATATAAAGTATGCCAAAACGGCAGCCCCAACCGGCTCGAACAAAATCGCCATGGAAACCGTAGATGTGCTCATCCATTTAATGCACCAGTTGAACAATGTATGGCCAAGCAGGTTTGGCACAATTGCAAGAATCAGAAAATACATCCAGTCGGATGGCGGATAAGGATAAAAGGGTTCACCTGTTCCTAGAACATAAAAAAAGAGAACGACTGTACTGAAGGAATAAACGATAAATGTATAAGTTACCAGTGAAATCCTCTGTCTCACAGTCTGCCCAAACAACAGGTACGCTGTAATCAGTATACAAGCAATAAAGGCAAGAATGTCCCCATACAGTGCAGTTCCGCTGATCTTCAAGTCCCCCCAGCTGATTAACACACTCCCAGAAATCGCAACGAGGGCACAAAGAATGGCCTTCACTGAAAATTTTTCTTTAAAGAAAAAATACGTTCCGACAAAAGCAACAAGCGGCTGAAGCGTTACCAGCACCGTCGAACTTGCAACGGAAGTATAGTTTAAAGATTCAAACCAGAGGATAAAGTGAAATGCGAGGAAAATCCCCGCAATGGCTGAAAAGGTCCAATCCCTTTTGCTGATATGGCGCAGTTCTTTTACATACCTTGGAAAGAAAACCGGCAACATGAGAAGGACACTGAATAATAATCGGTAAAAAGCGATCACACCTGCATCGGCTGTTGTCAGCTTGACAAAAATGGCAGACGTCGAGACGGAAATGACTCCGATTGCCAATGCCAGGTATGGGTTGATCTTTGGTGTATCCATATGCTGCTCCTTTTCTGTGTGTTTCGATCATGGCTATCTTCATTTTACATGTTGAGTGGACGGCTTTCCATTCTTATTTTTATAGCAGAGTATTGGAGAGGAAGTTGAAAATTGGAATTCATGGATACGGAATTATTATTGAAGCTTGTCATTTCTGCCCTGCTCGGTTTGGTCATTGGAGTAGAGCGTGAACTGAAACGGAAACCGCTTGGCTTGAAGACCAGTCTCGTCATTTCCATCACGAGCTGCCTGCTGACGATTGTTTCCATTGAGTCTGCCTACTTATTTCCGGGCAGCGACGTAATCAGAATTCAAATGGATCCGCTGCGCCTTGCTGCCCAAATTGTTTCTGGAATAGGCTTTTTAGGCGCCGGGGTCATATTAAGAAGAGGCAACGATCATATTTCCGGGCTCACCACCGCAGCCATGATTTGGGGAGCGGCAGGAATCGGCATAGCGGTTGGGGCAGGCTTTTATTTTGAAGCAGCTGCAGGCGTAATCCTCCTCCTCATCAGTGTAGAGTTTATTCCATTTGCACTGGCAAAGCTCGGGCCGAAAAAATTGCTCAAAAGAGACTTGCTGATCAAAATTATTGTCAGCAAGCAGGAGAGCGTCGAAACCGTTCTTCACCGTTTAAAGGAAGAAAAAATCTCCATTACCCACACCCGC
>DATBUB010000065.1:0-14059 GCA_036516555.1 Bacillaceae bacterium | reverse complement strand
TTCCCTGCTTTTTAAATGACTCACTCACATATTCATAAAGAAAAAACCGTTTTCTTGCTATCCCGTACCAAAAAACTCAATCTTGCGTGCTTTGTTCTTCAATAAAGCCGCATCTTTCAAAAAACGGTGCCGTATATTCACTCGGGAGAATGTTTTTATCTGAATACATTTCCTTCAGTGAGCGCAGCATGCTTTTTCCGATTCCTTCATGGCGATGGGAAGGATTGACCGATATGTGCTGCACTTCGATTTCGTCATCAAAAAGAATAACCCCGATCAGGCCGACAATGTCTTCTTCTTTCCAAAGGAACAACTGCCAATTATCCTCGGTTTCATACAGCTTCATTGTTTGCTGAAGCTTCTTGAGGTCTTTTTCATTTGGCATGAATGAAAGCAGCCCCATAGCGATCTTTTCAAAGGTTTTCTTATAGCGAATCAACATACTGAATCCCTCATTCTTCGTTTTCCTATCTAGGCGCTTTTACTTGTTTGGTGCGATGAACAGCCAATAAACCAAGCCCCATCCTAACGCCAGGATCAGAATGATAATAAATAACATGATATTCTTCTTGCGCAATGCGAACACTCCTAACCATATGATAAGCACGTCAGGGAAAAAGGTTCAAATACATTATCGCCATTGTATCCGTTTTTTATTTTTTCCGCAAATGATGAGGAGGCTTTGTGCATGTAACAAGTGTCAAATTTTCGACTTTTCCGTAAAAGGCAAATCCAGCCGGATCAAGTCCTCATATGTTTCCCGTTTGATCACAAGGCGGTCCTCCCCATTTTCAACGAATACGACAGCGGGCCTTGGAATACGGTTATAGTTGTTTGCCATGGCGTAACCGTATGCTCCTGTGCAGAAAACGGCAAGAATATCATTGGAGCCGGCCGCAGGAAGCGGAAGGTCCCATATGAGCATGTCTCCGGACTCGCAGCATTTTCCTGCTATGGATACTACATCTTCCGGTTCCTCCTGCGGACGGTTTGCCAATACAGCTTCATACTTGGCATCATACAATGCAGGCCGGATATTATCGCTCATTCCTCCGTCGACCGCCAAGTATTTCCGTATATTCGGCACATCTTTGCTGGATCCGACCGAGTATAGAGTGGTTCCCGCGTCGCCCACAAGCGAGCGGCCGGGCTCTATCCAAATCTCCGGCATTGGAAGGGACAGTCTCTCTGTCTCTGCCCTGACTTCCTTAATGATTTCTTCCACATAGCTGGAAGGGGCTATCGGGCTGTCTTCACCGGTATAACGGATTCCGAATCCCCCTCCAAGATTGAGGACAGAAGGAGTAAAGCCAAAGACTTTCTTCCACTCCGCGAGCTTTTCAATGATTTTTCTTGCTGCCAGAAGGAAACCGGTTGTCTCAAAGATTTGTGAACCGATATGGCAGTGAAGGCCCAAAAGTTCAATATGGCTGCTTTCCATAGCTATGCCCAAGGCTGTTTCAGCCTGTCCATTTTGAAGGTCAAAACCAAACTTGGAGTCTTCCTGCCCAGTCAATATATAATCATGCGTATGGGCCTCAATGCCAGGAGTAACACGCAGCAAAATTTTTATACTCTGCTGCCTTTCCGTGCACATTTCATTCAGCATGTGAAGCTCATGGAAATTATCGACCACGATGCAGCCGATTTTGCAATCCAATGCCATCTGAAGTTCTTCTTCACTTTTGTTGTTTCCGTGAAAATGAATTTTGTCCGCCGGGAAGTGTGCAGCCATGGCTGTATAGAGCTCTCCGCCCGATACAACATCAAGGGATAAGCCTTCTTCCTTGGCGAGCTGCAGCATGGCTACCGAGGAAAATGCCTTGCTTGCATAGGCTACCTGCGCCGTAACACCCATTTTCTCAAACGTTTCACGGAATCCCCTTGCCCGCTCACGAATCAGCTCTACATCATATACGTATAAAGGAGTGCCATATTTCCGGGCAAGGTCTACCGTATCCGTGCCCCCTATTTCCAGGTGCCCTATTGCGTTTACTTTTGCCGTTCCGTAAAAATACATGATTTCCCCTCCAAAAGCAGCATTCTTCCCTATGAGTAAAGCAATCGGCACTGGACCGATTGCTTTAGTTCCCCGTTCAATGGTAAGGCAGTGAGGCGAAGATGCCTGATTTCCCGTTAAGTAAAAATAACTTTATCACACTATAATGCTTTGCGCAACGGCTTATTCCTTCCTTTCCGGAGGCTGCCGAAAAGGGTCTCTGGGATGGACGATGCTCGGGCGCAGCCTCGATCCCGGCACCGTCCTCCGAATGAGGATGTGCATGAAGGCGGACGGGTTGAATGGCAGCACAGGCCAAAGATAGGGTGCTCCCAGCGGGCGAAGTGAAACGAGAAACAGGAGATACACGGTGATCCCGATTACAAAACCCGGCACTTTAAATAGGGCTACGGCTATCAGCAGAGCCATGCGGGCCATTTTATTTGCCACACTCAGCTCGTAGCTGGGGGTAGAAAAGGTACCGATTGCTGCTACAGATATATACAGGATGACTTCAGAATTGAATAGCCCTACATCGACGGCAATTTGCCCGATCAAGACCGCTGCAATCAATCCCATTGCCGTTGACAGCGGCGTCGGGGTATGAATGGCCGCAATCCGCATGAATTCAATCCCAAGGTCAGCGATCAAAAGCTGCAGTATCAGCGGAATTTCGGACGCCTCGTTAGGACCGATATAGGCCAGCTTTTCTGGAAGCAGATAAGGTTCCTGAACAAACAAATACCATAGCGGCAGAAGAAAAATGGAAGCAAATATGCCGAGGAAACGGGTCCATCTTACAAAGGTCCCCACAGCTGGCGACTGCCTGTATTCTTCTGCATGCTGGACATGATGGAAGTATGTTGCGGGAGCAATCATGACACTTGGCGAAGTATCGATATAAATCAGCACATGGCCTTCCAGCAGATGGGTAGAACCCACGTCAGCCCTTTCGGTGTAACGGACAAGCGGATAAGGGTTATAGCCCTGCTTTAGGAGAAACTCTTCTATCGTCTTGTCGGCCATTGTGATTCCGTCAATGCTGATGTTTTGCAGTTCATTGCGTATGATATCCACAAGTTTTGGATTCGCAATATCTTCAATATAACCGATGGCGACATCCGTTTTGGACCGTTCACCCACTTTGAAAATTTCAAACCGCAGACGTTCATCCCTGATTCTTCTTCTGGTCAGGGCGGTATTTATGACTATATTTTCCACAAATCCATCACGGGCTCCTCTTACCACCTTTTCAGTGTCCGGTTCTTCCGGCTGCCTTCCAGGATATCCCCTTACATCCACTACCAGCGCAGCTTCCGAACCTTCCACAACAACCGCAATAAGCCCAGACAGGACCTGGTCCACCATTTCATCCATGGTTTTGACCGTTTGAACCGATTCATGGATAAGGCGGTTTTTCACGAGGTCAAATAGATTTGTTCCAGTCTTTTGTTTGTCATTGAGGCCGACGAGCACCTTGATGATCTGGAGGATGATCATCGAATCGGCAAGGCCATTGACATAATATATATGTACATCTTTCTGAAGGATTGTCAGTTTTCTCTGGCCAATGTCAAAGCTCTTTCCAAGGCCAACCCTCTCTTTAAAATACGCTTCGACGTCCTGGGTTTTGGCCGGGATGGGCTTCATGTCCGTTTTTCCATTGTTTTTCATCATGGCAGCTCCCTGTTGTATTTTTCTAATAAGCATTGAAGTAAATCCAGTGAAACAGCGATCCCGCAATCTTACCCAGTACGATGGCCATCAATAGGAGCATAAGCATCCCGTCCATGCCGATCCGCTTGGACAGGATGGGAAGCACATTCAGGACTTCTGTCAAAGCGGCTGCAAGCATGCCAACGAAAATACCGCAAGCAAGGCCAAGAGGGAGCAGTATGAAAGCAGGCATGCCGAATTCGGCTGAACGCAGACCGAACCAGGATGCCCCTATTGCTCCAAGTATGACCGCCCATTCATACTGGTGAATCCTCGGTGCTGTTTTGGTCAATTGGGTGAGCCGGGGAAGGATTCCCAACACGGTCAGGAAGGCGACCAACCCTATTCCCACGGCTAGCCCCCCGGCAAGCCCTATGAACATCAGAAAAAAAGACTCAATGATCATCGATCCGCCTTATGCTTTCCTTGTTTTCATGCATCATGACATAGTGATCAAGGGATTGTTGGTAATTGAACATCTCTACTTCTAAAGGACTTGGTTCTTCATTGATTCTTTTCTTGAACACGTGATTAAAAAAAAGAATCATTCCCAGACCCAAGCCAAAAGAATAAGGAATCTGAAGGAGCAGCGGGCTCCTGTTTTCCTCTCCTGTCACCATCTGGTGAATCTTTTGATGGACCTCCATCATGCTGACATCTTCATGAAAATTCATGATCGCGAGACCCGATCCCGTAAACAGAAGAAGCCATACGAGGATGAACAGAAGGGTGGATGCCGTTCTTTTTTTCTTGATGACCTCGATGATTGTTAGTGTGGGACCTATGGTCTGAATATCGGCGTCGGGGAATGTTAGCGCAATTTCTCTGATGACTTTCATGGCATCAAGGACTGCGAACTGATTGTCTTCTGGAGTTACTTGAAAAACAGTCATGCCTCTAAGAGATGGCATCAATGCTTGTGGAGCCACAATTTGCGCCACCTCCGGCAGACGGACGGAGCTTCCCGGCATCACTTCAACCTTATGCCTGAGCCGAAGATATATGGTATCTCCCATACTGGTCACTTCCTGCATACATGGTTTGATGTAATTTAGTATGCTGCATATCCTTTTCTTTCATGCAATTATCCCATTCTAGCCCCATCAATAAAAAAACACGGACGCTTTTGCATTCATGCTAAGCGTCCATGCTGTTCTTCATCTGTTCCAATATTTTTTTCTCAAGCCTTGAAACCTGAACCTGAGAGATGCCCAGACGTTCTGCCACTTCCGATTGAGTCTGGTCTTTGTAATAACGGAGGAAAACAATCAGCCGTTCCCGTTCATCAAGCCCCCTGATCGCCTCTTCCAATGCGATTCTGTCGAACCAGCGATGTTCGTTTTGGTCTGCGATCTGGTCGATCAGGGCTATGGGATCTCCGTCATTTTCATAGACTGTTTCATGGATGGAAGCCGGGGATCGTCCAGCGTCCTGGGCCATTATCACCTCATCAATGGATACTTCCAGGAACTCCGCAATATCATTGACGGTCGGGACCTTCCCGTTTTTCTTGGACAATTCATCCTTTGCTTTCCGGATTCGATTCCCCAGTTCCTTTAACGACCTGCTTACCTTTACTGTGCCGTCATCCCTGATAAACCTTTGGATTTCTCCGATGATCATGGGGACGGCATAGGTGGAGAATTTAACATCATAGGAGAGATCAAATTTGTCGACCGATTTCAGCAGTCCAATGCTGCCGATTTGAAATAAATCATCCGGTTCGTAGCCCCGGTTGAGAAAACGCTGAACGACAGACCATACGAGCCGCATATTCCTTTCAACAAGTATATTGCGTGCTTCCTGGTCACCCGCCTGGCTCCTTCTAATATATTCCTTGACTTCGGCGTCCTTTAAAAAAACTTGGTCCGTTTTATTTTTAAGCTCCACTTCCATAGGCGCGGCTCCTTAATTGCATAGCGCTTTATTTTTCGTTAAATACTTGATTAAACGAATGGTTGTGCCTGTCCCTGGTTGTGATTCCACTTCGAGTTTGTCCATAAAATTTTCCATAATGGTAAAGCCCATGCCGGAACGTTCCAGTTCGGGCTTCGTTGTAAACAGCGGCTGCCTTGCTTCATCGATGTCTGAAATTCCAACCCCTTCATCCCGGATCACCAGGTCAATCACTCCGTCCTCAATTGCCGCCGAAATATGCACGACACCTGCCGGATTCTGCTCATATCCATGGATAATGGCATTCGTTACGGCTTCTGATACGACCGTCTTGATTTCGGTGAGTTCATCCATGGTCGGGTCAAGCTGTGCAATGAACGCCGCTACAGCCACACGGGCAAAGGATTCGTTTTGGCTAAGGGAACTGAAGGTGAGCTGCATTTCATTCCTCATCTTAGGCAACCCCCAATCTTTCCAATGCGAATTTCTCGGAAGTCTCCAGCTTGATGATCTTGAACAGACCTGACATTTCAAACAGCCGCTTTACAGGAGGCGAAATGGAACATACCACCATTTCCCCGTTCCTCAGCCGGATTTGTTTGTACCTTCCCAAAATGACCCCCAGGCCTGAACTGTCCATAAACGTCAGCTTTTCCAGATTCAGCACCAAATGATGAATATGATATTTTTCTATTGTTTCCGTGACCTTTGTATGAAGTGATTCAGCCGTATGATGATCCAGTTCGCCGCTCAGGCGGATACAAAGCACTTCCTGCTTCACTTCCATATCGATGTGTAAACCCACTATCCTTGCCTCCTTGTTGAGAGTATAGTGAGTCAATTCTACCCGAATGCCCTTTATTCCTTCCACAAGACAAAACTAGAAGCAATTCGCCAATCTTTTTATAGTTCAGTCCGTTTGGGTAAACATTCCAAAAGAACGTTTGTAAAGCTGCCACCAGCTGGCCTTTTTTACACTCTCATCTGCTACAAGATGCGTCTTGGCCAGTTCCTTGCCATCTTTTTTGATGATGAGGGTGCCGATTGGGTCGCCTTTTTTAATAGGAGCCTTTACCTTTTTGTCCATAACGATTTCCTTTTTGATTTGATCGAGTTTCTCTCCTTTTTTCGTCAGGACGGAAACAGATTCTGCGGTTACCGCTTTGATGCTTTTCCTGTCTCCTTTGCTGACACGTACAGAATCAAGCACATCTCCTTTTTTATGAATGGGATGGGTCGCATACTGGGAAAAGGCAAAATCCAGCATTTTTGATATTTGGGCATTCCTGCTTTTTGATGTCGGCGCACCAAAAACAACGGCTATTACGCGCATTCCGTCTTTTTTGGCCGTTGCTGTCAGACAATACTTTGCTTCGCTCGTAAACCCTGTTTTAAGTCCGTCCACTCCCGGATAAAAACGCACCAGTTTATTTGTATTGACGAGCCAGAATTTATCGTCCGTATCTTCCCGGAGATAAGACTCGTACTGTTTGGTAAAATCAGTGATCTCTTCGTGTTTCAGCAATTCCTTGGCCATGAGGGCCATATCATGTGCAGTACTGTAATGATCTTTTGCGGAGAGGCCAGTGGTGTTTTGAAACTTGGTGTCCTTTAAACCGAGTTCCTTGGCCCTTTTATTCATCATCCCTACAAAAGCCTCTTCGCTTCCCGCGATTTTTTCAGCCATGGCAACAGAGGCGTCATTTGCCGATGCGATTGCGATGCCCAAAAGCATCTGTTCCACTGACATTTCCTCTCCGGGTTCCAAAAAAATTTGGGATCCTCCCATGGAGGCCGCATATTCACTTGTCCTCACTTTTTCTTTCATGTCTATCGTTCCGCGATCGAGCGCTTCCATAATCAGCAGCATGGTCATGATTTTAGTCATGGATGCGGGAGGAAGCTTCTCATGGATGTTCTTCTCGTATAGAACTGAACCGGTATCCCGTTCTATTAAAATCGCAGATGTCGAGTCATCAGACAGCTCCGTCTGATTTTCACGGGCAAAGCCGGTTGGCGTTAATATGGCAGATAAGATAACCAGACAAAAGAATAAAGGTATTGCTTTTTTCATTCAAACCCCTCCTATGTATTGATTTAAAAAACGGGAAACTTTTTCCATAGCCCCCATTCTGTCCTTAAGGCTTTTTTTTATACAAAAAAAGCCGAAGATTTATCATCTTCGGCTTAGGCAGTCATCCATTCATTTGTTCAGGCTCTTTATCTCTTCCACAATGGTCTTGATCAATGCCAGAAAATCAGCGCGGACCTTTTCGGTGGTCTCGATGACCTCTTCGTGTGTCAGCGGCTGTTCCAGCATTCCCGCAGCCATATTGGATATGCAGGAAAGGCCAAGCACTTTCATTCCCGCATGATTTGCGGCAATCACTTCGGGTACTGTGGACATCCCTACGGCATCCGCACCCAGAAGCCGGATCATCCGCACTTCAGCCGGTGTTTCATACATGGGTCCAGAATTCCCAAAATAGACGCCTTCTTTGATATCCAAATCCATCCTATTGGCTGTCCGCTTTGCCAGTTGAATCAATTGCTTTTGATAAGCATTGGACATGTCCGGGAAACGGGCGCCAAGACGGACATCATTTGCCCCTATCAAGGGATTCCCTCCCATGTTATTGATGTGATCGGTAATGATCATCAAATCTCCGGGACGGAAGGATTCGTTTACTCCTCCAGCTGCATTCGTCACAATCAATATTTCAACCCCGAGAGCTTTCATGACACGGACCGGGAATGTGACTTTTTCAAAATCATACCCTTTATAATAATGGAAGCGGCCTTGCATCGCAATGACTTCCACACCATTCAGCCTGCCTGCCACAAGGCGTCCTGCATGCCCCTCCACAGTGGATACCGGAAAATGGGGGATGTCTTCGTACGGGATTGAGTCAGGCTGTTCAATCTCCTCCGCCAATACACCCAAGCCGGACCCAAGAATGAGGCCGATTTGGGGGCTTCCCTTGTATTTCCCCTTTATAAATGACGCTGCGTTCTCTATTTGTTCAAACATGCACTCTACTCCTTAATGATTAAATCTGCTAAGAAGCTTGATCCATGGCCCTTCCAGCCTGCTTTGAAATTCTCGGCAACCGTTGCACCGACATCAGCAAAGGATTTCCGGATGGGCAGTTCGCCTCCTCCGTTAAACCGTTTTGAGAAGATGAGCAGCGGCACATACTCCCTTGTATGGTCGGTCCCATGGTGTGTAGGATCGTTTCCATGGTCAGCCGTTATGATCAGAAGATCATCTTGTCCCATTTTTTCAAAAACCTCTGTCAGCCTCGCATCAAACTCCTCCAAAGCCTTTCCGTACCCTTCTGGGTTCCGGCGATGGCCAAATACCGCATCAAAATCCACCAAGTTGATGAAGCTAAGTCCTGTAAAATCCTGGTCCATCACTTGAAGAAACTTATCCATCCCATCCATGTTTGACTGTGTACGTACAGATTGCGTGATCCCTTCTCCATCATAAATATCATGGATTTTGCCGATGGCAATTACATCGATCCCTTTATCCTTCAATTCATTCATAACCGTCCTGCTAAATGGTTTGAGTGCATAATCATGCCGGTTCGCCGTCCGCTGAAAGCTCCCAGGACTTCCGACAAACGGGCGGGCAATGACCCTTCCGACTTTAAATTCATCCGCCAGGGTCAGTTTCCTGGCCTTTTCACAAATGTCGTACAGTTCTTCCAAAGGAATGACTTCCTCGTGGGCAGCTATCTGCAGCACAGAATCAGCAGAGGTATACACAATGAGGGCCCCTGTTTTCATATGTTCCTCTCCGAGCCTCTCTATGATTTCTGTCCCGCTGGCAGGCACATTCCCGATGACGGAGCGGCCTGTGGCTTTTTCCAGCTGGGTGATCAGCAATTCCGGGAAACCATTTGGGAAAACACGGAAAGGGTGGCTTGTCACCAGCCCCATCAGCTCCCAATGTCCTGTCATCGTGTCTTTCCCATTGGAAGCCTCCTGCATTTTTGTATAGTATGCAAGAGGCTTCTCCTGTTTCTGAACACCTCTAATTTCCTTGATATTGGAGAGCCCGAGCCTTTCCATATTCGGCAGTGACAGACCGCCCATCTTTTCCGCGATATGCCCAAGCGTGTCAGCCCCAGCATCGCCGAACCTTTCTGCATCAGGTGCCTCTCCGATACCTACCGAATCCATGACTATCAAGTGAATTCTTTTATATGCTCCTTGTTCCATTACATCTCCTCCTCAAACATTAAGTCCATATAAAAATAACATACCCTTTCCCAAACATAAAAAAAACCGCTTCGCAGCGGCGTCTGATTTATCATGCCCTTGGATGGAATTTTGAATAAACATCCTTAAGCCTCGTTTTGGTGACATGGGTATATATTTGTGTGGTGGAAATATCCGCATGGCCGAGCATTTCCTGGACCGCCCTAAGATCTGCACCGTTTTCAAGCAGATGGGTGGCAAATGAGTGCCTAAGGGTATGCGGTGTCAAATCTTTTTCAATGTTCGCCTCAGCCGATAGCCTTTTGATGATTTTCCAAAAACCTTGACGTGTCAGCCGATTTCCATGGTGGTTCAGAAAAAGGGCTTCCGTTCTGTATTTGGGACTTCTAAGCTTTGGGCGTGAAGACCGCAGATAAAGTTCTATGGCATCCGATGCCATTTTCCCGATCGGGATGATTCTCTCTTTGTTCCCTTTCCCAATGCATCTTACAAACCCCATCGCCAGATGAATGCTATCCAAATCGAGATCAATCAATTCACTGACCCGGATTCCAGTCGCATACAGCAGTTCCAGCATTGCTTGATCCCGTATCCCAAAAACCGTTGTCCGATCAGGTGCCTGCAGCAATGCTTCGACTTCCTGAAAGCTCAGGACCTTTGGGAGGGTGCGTTCTATATGGGGAGTCTCAATATGGACAGACGGATCCTTCTCGGCCGCTTTCTCACGGAGAAGAAACTGGTGAAAAGACCTTATGGAAGCGATATGCCTGGCCAGGGTCTTGGAGGATTTCCCGTTCTCCTTCAAATGGCCGAGAAAATGGATGATATGTACTCTGGAGATGTCGTTGACCCCGCCTATTTTCTCTGTGTGTTTTATATAGTCTATATAGTGCCTTAAATCTCTTTCATATGAAATGACCGTATTCTTGGCAAGCCCTTTTTCTACGATCATATAGTGGATGAAATCCTGTAAGCGATCTTCCATTTATCCTACTCTCCATTCAGGTAAAACAGCAGGAGGCGGCCCTTCCAGCCATCCGAATTTTCTCCCATTGGCTGGAACGCCTTGATGGCTGTCCCTTTCGGCTCTTCATACCGCCGGTAATTTTCATATTCCTGGTTTATCCACATGATACCATAATAAAAGAGGATCGTGCATCCGGCGAAAAGCAAAAACACCCTTACAGAGCGGAAAAATAGATGGAAAAATTGTTTCATATGGCAACCAATCCTTTTACGTGATTATTACCATGATATGCACAACTTGTCCTGGAATATACATCCAACCTCCCTCTGAATTAAAATATAAAAACATCCTTTTCCGTCCGGCGGGAAAGGATGTCAGTCCACTTTATGTTCTTCCGTCTTATTTTCACTGGGTTCTTTCTCTTCTTTGTCGTGGCAGCGCCAGCAAATGCCGTGAAAGGTAAGCCTGTGATCTTTGATTTTAAAATTCCAGTCACGCTCTACTATTTTCTCGACATCCCCCAATAAATCATCCTGAATTTCATCCACCGCTCCGCATTCAATACATACGAGATGATGATGGAAATGCGCGGCACCCTCTTGGCGCAAATCATAACGGGATACACCGTCGCCAAAATTGATTTTGTCAACGACCTTCAGTTCAGTCAGCAGCTCCAATGTCCGATACACGGTGGCAAGACCGATTTCCGGGGATTTTTCCTTTACCAGGAGATAAACATCCTCCGCACTCAAATGGTCTTCTTCATGTTCAAGCAACACCCGAACTGTGGCTTCACGCTGGGGAGTCAGCTTATAGCTTGCCGAGTGCAATTGTTTTTTGATTCTTTCAATGCGACCTTCCATTCCTGAATATCCTCCCTCGCCACTATCCACTATATTATAGCAGACCATCAATAATAATCAAAATAAAATTATTATAATATGGGAGGAAAAATGAATATTACCTAATATTCATTTTCATTCATTTTCCTGCTCATTTCCCAATGGAGGAGACAATTGTTTTCATTAATACAGGCGAAATGTAAGCCTCTATACTGGATGCAAGGGTGATGAGAGCTGCGGCGGCAATATAGGCCATGGCATAGCGCGCAAACATGGGTACCAGTTGAAAGGGAGCCCCCTGCCTGATGAAAATTTTCCGTATAAGCTTTAGGGACAGCCCGATAGAGACGGCGGCAATGAAAACGAAAACCGGAATGATGAAAAGGTTTTGGGGAAGCAGGGCCACAAAAGCTAACAAGAGTCCCTGCCAGCCCATTTGACTTACCAGGAAGCCAACCGAAAACCCGACCACCACTCCTTTGAGAAACAGCAGGACGAGAATGAGAGGGAAACCGATGATCGAAATGCCAAGCACCCACATCAGTCCCGTAAACTTTATATTATGAAGGAAACTCAGCTTCAGAAGTTCTTCCGCGGGACTGGTCTTCCCTTCTGCAACCTGTCCAAAAAATTGATTCAAATAATAAAATAGATCTTCTTTCTGGGGACCAGTCAGGCTGTTGACGATAATGGCGCCAAAAATAATGCCCATGATAAACAATACGATGATAAAAGAATAGATTGAGGAGTATTCCTGGATATGACGTGCAATGAAATTGGCTGAGATCCGTTTCCGCATGATTTGCTTCCTCCTGTTCCGCAATTGATAAAGCATATGCGGGACAGGCTGTCAGTATGACTCCTTAGACTTATCGCGCTTGCACGGCTGGCAAAGCTGGCGGATTCAGGTTTAACAGCTTCCGGGCCGCTTATCTTGTTGGGCCGAAACTCTGCCGTATTTGCCTCCTCCTCCTTTTTCAAGTTTCAGGTTGCCATCGCGAGCTTTGATGATAAGAGCAGCCAGTTCAGTATTTACGACCTTGGACAGTGCTTCTTTTGATACGTCATGCAGTATGTTCATTTCTGAGCCAAAATGGTTATAAAGCTTTTCCATTGTTTTTGCCCCGAGTCCTGGCAAAAACTCCAATGGGACCTGGTGGATGTATGGAGGGCGCTCCGGCGGAACATTGCATTCAGAGGACAATTCCTGGATCCGTTCAGATACGCCTTTCGTTAATTTGGCACAGCCGCAATTGCTGCAAACCTTTCCGTCTGCAGGTTTCATGCAGATGCTGCAGGTGGTTGTATAATATTTCCCAAGGTAAGGATTAAGCCCATAGTTTGCCTCTATCCTGTTGCCGCCCTTATTTCTCAGGGCTTTTCTCAATGCTTGGAAATCCGGTTCCTCCAACTGCATGCTTTGATACTCGCGAGCCATTTTGGGCAGTGAATGAGCATCTGAATTAGAAACAAAAGTAAATGAATGCAGCTCACACAGCCGATCTGCCATTTCAGTATTGGAGCTTAGGCCAAGCTCCACGGCATCAATCAGCTCCGGCAGCAATATTTCTTCCATCGACCGCATCACCCCTTTTCCATACAGGCTCTTAAAGGGGGTAAAAACATGGGCTGGAATAAAAATCCCCTCCAGGGACTTCACCTTGCGCTGAAGAACATGGGCTTGTTCATACATTCGCTGAGTACTGAGCTGGACATTGGTCACCCGCTGTGAAAGCCATGAAGAAAATTCCTTGATTGCCAACATATCCGGAAAATAAGCCAGAACATGAATGGGACCCTGGCAATGTTCATCCTGCACCTCCATCTCACATCCGGGAATCAAGGTTACATCTCCTTCATAACGCAATCCGCCTCCTGGCATTTCCAAAAGGCTTCCCCTCTCAAGCAGCTGTTCCATTTCCTCGAGAACTTCCGGGGAATGGCAGTCTATCACCCCGACCATATCCAGCCCCTTTGGAAAACGCGCCGATTGCAAAATGCTCGTCAAAGTCATATTCCGGGCAGCCGTAATTTTTACAGGCTTGCCTTTATGCGTTCTTCCGATATGCACGTGCAGGTCTACAAAGTAACGTTTCATTTTCCCATCCGTTCCATCAGCTGCAGGTACTGGATGGCATAAGCCGTCTTTGCGTCGCAAATGCTGCCTTCTTTTATGCATTCAACGGCTTCTTCCAGCGTCAACTCATGGATTTCCACAAATTCATCTTCATCGCCTGCCAGCGGATTGTCGACCTTGGATAGCCCTGATGCCACATACAAGTGAATCAGTTCATCCGCAAATCCGGGAGAAGTGTAGAAAGAGATCAAGTGATCCATCTTAGCTGCCGCATAACCCGTTTCTTCCTCCAGCTCCCTTTTCACTGTAACAGCAGGCTCTTCTCCAGGTTC
>DATBUB010000064.1:0-3355 GCA_036516555.1 Bacillaceae bacterium | reverse complement strand
GATCTCAAGACGCTAGAAGTGCAGCCGGTGGATATGTTTCCGCAGACGATGCACGTCGAGTGCGTGGCGAAGATTGAGTTTGAAGGGTACCCATTTGAGTAGTGTCATCTCAACTGGGTACTTTTTCTTATGCCGATCTAGGAAAGAGGTCCGTGTTGAATTCTTGTGTATGTATGATAAGTTAAAGATTGTATGTAAGTTCCAACAAATAACATAAATCTATATTAAAGTTCACTTTTGAAAGGAGATAGAGATGAATAAAAGATTTTTCTTTGTAATGATGCTGTTCCTGCTTTTATTTACTTCAGCCTGCAGCTCGGCTGATAAGGGTAAATCGACTGATCCTAAAACAAAACCTGCCACAGCACAAAAGGCCGAAAAGGAACCGAAAGAAAAAAGCCTGGAAGAAACGGATACCTCAAAAAAAGAGAACATGGCAGAAGATCTGCCACCCTTGCCCAAATCGTTTGAGGAATCTACCGAATATCCGATTGTAGGCCAATTTTCAGGCGGAGAGACTTACCAAAAAGACTTTGCGGGCTACGACGAGATTAAGAATGTGTTGAATGACATTCCGACTGTGGATGAAAACTCTCCTGAAGAAGATATTGAAAAGGTTAAGCTTCAAATATTTTCGCTGTTTAAAGAAGATCTGAAAAAGGTGAATGTGCCGATTGAGCAATGGAAGTCTATGAGTCTCGATGATCCGAATGCGGAGAATCAAGAAGTACGGTTAAAGGAAAACTACAACGTGGCGATCTTATTGGATGCGAGCGGAAGCATGGCCAATTTGGAAAATGGGAAGACACGAATGGATCTCGCAAAGCAAGCGATAGAGGAGTTTGTAAAATCATTGCCCAAACAGGCCAATATTTCTCTTCAAGTCTATGGACATATTGGCTCAGGGAGTGACAGCGATAAAGCGAAGTCATGTGCGGCGATAGAAGAGGTGTACCCGCTGGGCCAGTATGAC
Organism: Bacillaceae bacterium; assembly: GCA_036516555.1. Taxonomy (GTDB): domain Bacteria; phylum Bacillota; class Bacilli; order Bacillales; family Bacillaceae_C; genus DATBUB01. The sequence continues at coordinate 2,382 of DATBUB010000064.1, read as the reverse complement.
AGTTCAACTTTTTCAGCGGCCTTGCATAAGTTTAAGCCGGCAGGATGGACGCCGATGGCAAAGGCCATTGAGCAAACAGAGAAAGACTTTGCCCAATATGACGGCAAGGAAAACACCAATATCATCTACATTGTCAGTGATGGAGTGGAAACATGTGACGGCAATCCGGTACAGGCCATCAAGTCATTGAATGAATCCAATATCGACCCGGTGGTGAATATCATCGGCTACCAAGTGGACAATAAAGGCTTGGCACAGCTAAAGGAAATGGCCCAAGCCTCGGACGGCCGCTATATTAACGCGAGAAACCATGAGGATTTGGCTGCCGAATTTAAACAAACCGTTGACATGTCAAAGGTCTGGCAGGAATGGCAATATGAAAGCAGAGATGTTATCAATAACTTAGACGAAACCATTAAAAAGCAGCTAAACGATTGGCATGACGGGGAAAATGAAAAGCTGAACCGTGAACATGATAACTTGCAAAACGCTAATAAATACTTGAATGAACAAGGGATCTTAAGTACCAGTGTTTATTTGCAATATGGAGATGAATTCCGAAAATATTATTTAACAAGTATGGACGAAGCCAGAGAGCAGTATCTGGAATTGCATGAAATCAATCGGGATTCTTATTTCAAGAAATTCGATGAAGTGGAAGAACGATATAAGAAAGCCCGCAATGAATAGAATCTATAAAGGGATATTCAGCAGATGGTTCTGCGGAATATCTCTTTTTTTATGGAGTTACATTCCTTCAAAACGGGCTTCATAAATGGCGAATCAGAAGAGGGATAAGTACTTTTTCCGAAATTTCTTCTCAGCTTAATGGACCGCTAACAGCACACCACCATTTTATTAGATAAGCCGGCTGTCAATAAGGATAAGTGATATCTTCATAAAGACGAAAGTCCTAGATAGTGCAGGGGCATCCCTTCTAAATGCCCATTTATATACAAATGGTGGTTTAAGTATAATGATAAGTAACTAATCGTAAAAATTTTCATTTTATAACCAAAGGTGATGTGTAGAAAGCAGGTGTAACGTGTGAAAATCTTGGATGCCCATGGGCTCCATGCGGGAGTGGAACAAGTCCTGCAAAAGCTTGAGGAGCTGCATGGACAAACACAGGAACTGCAAAAGGCGGTGGGTGGCATCATTGCCCTTGAGGATTCGCTAAAGGGGCAGGGAGGAAGCGCCATCCGGTCCTTTTACCAGGAGTTTCATCAGACCTTTCTTGTTTATTTCCAAACGTTCAGCGCGGAATATGCTACTATTTTAGCAGAGATCCACCAGGCGCTAAGGGCCTTTGAAAAAGCCGACTACGGGTTTATCCACCAGGGATTTTTGGAAAACAATGTGGAACAGGGGCTCCGGAAGGCAGAGCTGATGACAAAATCGCTGACCAACGATGCCAACCTGATCATACAGCAGGTAGCAGACATTGTCAGCCTGCCCCGCCTCCATGATGACGAAGCCATCCACCATCTCAAAAAAGCCCAGCAAAAAAACACTTCCACCCTTCAAGGGTTATACAACTTCGACCAAAGGGCCGCAGGATCCCTTGATTCGGTGGAGCATGATCTTGTCAGGATGCAGAATTTCGTTGAGCAGATGCAGGGCATGTTCAAAAGCGGGGAGATCACCGTCTCCACCTATAAGCCGGGACAGCTGATGGAGAGCGGGGAGTATCGGAAGATCGTTGGAAGCCTTGCCCAAAAAGCCGGGATGGAGCCATTGGAAACCATTGAGCGGGAGGCCAATGGGAATTACAAAAGCATCCGGTACCATGTATATCCTAACGGCTTGATTGTCATGGAATACCAGTACATAGGCAGTGACGATCAAATCCATCATGAAATTGTCCGGGAAGTACCGGATGAACTTGTGGACGGAGTGAAGTTTTCAGTCTTTGACCGTTCCGTTGGAGGTATTGTCAAAGGTTCGGAAAAAGCGGTGGGGGAAATCATTGAGGGGTTTATTGCCTTTGGCAACTTCATGGATAGAAACTTCAACCCAAAGTCTGACCAGCCCATGGACATCAAGATTTTTGCCAAGAAGCTGGCTGATGATCCCAAGAGTACTCTGGCGGGAATTGGCCGTAAGGCGATAGATATGCCAAAATATATGTGGGAAGGCATCACAAATGCCTGGAAAAGAGATGTCCTAAAGGGAGATGCGACGAGCCGAGCCGAATTCTTCACTTATGCTTTTGTTACAGTTGGTCTGGGGGGTGTAGCCGACAAAGGTGCCAGCAAAGTGGGCACATTGGCAAAAACCGGCGGCCAGGCCAGCAAAGCCAAGAGCGTTAAGACAGGCGTGGCACCTTCTATGAACCTCATGCCCGAGCCGGTCTTGGTTCCAGCTGTTGCAGCACCCCGG
>DATBUB010000063.1:0-6568 GCA_036516555.1 Bacillaceae bacterium | reverse complement strand
CACAATAATGGATTCAGCCGAATGAGCCTTGCTTTCTATCAATGTTTCCATGATGGGTTTGTATATCATATTCCGGAAGCTCCATCGCCTTTGGTAATCCCTGCATTTATTGATCGTAATCCTGATTAACCAAGTTTTATAGCTAGATTCCTTTCGAAATGAGTCCAAATGTTTATAGCAGGAAATAAATACTTCCTGGATGATGTCTTCACACTGTCCATAATCCCTTACATACAGATAGGCCAACCTTTTCAGGTCATCCCCATAACAGTTCATCAGATTTCGGAGCAGCAAGTCCTTGGAAATTTCATCCTCATGATTGAACTCAACATTCATCCCCTGAATCCCCCTTTCAACAATTAGACGGAGGCAGGCAAACTTTTGACTCAATCGATCACCTAATGGTTCAAAAAAATGTGTAGGGCCGAAAAGAAAAATCCAGAGCAGCCACATGCTGATCTGGATACCGAGTTTGATGAATGAATATGGTATGCTGGTCCACCATTATGGTATGCTGGTCCACCATTTTTCCACAATTGCATCCCGTTACATCGTTTTATGGGTCTCATCTTCACTGATGGACGGGTACACTTCCTTAGTTTTGCCAATTAATGCAAAGAAGTTTTTCCTATATCCCCAAATCAATACCCCTTCGAGAACGGATATGAAAATAGCAAGAGGCAGGAGTTCATGGTCGACAAAAATATGAAAGGCTAAAATGTTGATGATCAATTGAGCCAAGATCAAAACAACGAGGGGTATGAAGCGGCGAATCAATAACAATAAGCCACAAATGATTTCTGCGGTCTTTTCCATGGCAAGAAAGTAACCGGTGCCTAAAAACTCCATGGCTTTTGGGCTGGTTGGAAAAAGCGGTTCAAATCCAAACAAAACCAGATACCCGTTGAATCCTGCCAACAGGAAAATGAAGCCCAGCAATATCTCAGAAACCCGAAGGATATTCACCTTCACAATATGACCTCCAAACATTTCCATATTTATCTTAATCATATCCCATTATTATGATTTTTTTAACGTAAAAAGCCCAAATGATCAAAACGGGGTGATCATAATGGCTCCGTTATCAATCTTTCAATCTCTAGGCGCTATTTTCCTGGCATTCAAATTCCCCTGCCTGAATCCATAACAAAACCGGCCCCCATTCGGACAGCCGGTTTTGTACTTAAAGCTTTAGTTCGCCCATGCGAAGCAGTTCCACGACAGCTTGTGATCGCCCCTTGACTCCAAGCTTTTGCATGGCATTGGATATATGGTTTCGAACCGTTTTTTCGCTTATGAACAGTTCGTTTGCGATTTCTTTCGTAGTTTTATCCTGAACTAACAGCTCGAATACTTCTTTTTCTCTTTTTGTAAGCAGCGGTTTATGAGTGAAATCATTCTCCTTCAACTATTGTAACCCTCCTTGCCTTCGCCAGCTTTAAACCGCGGGGATGGGTATTTTTGATTGTCACCTTATCATATGTGAGGGAAATAATCAGAGTGACATGTTAAGGCAAGAAAAAGTCAAATAGGCGGTAAATTGGTTATCTTCCCAGTTATACATATAGACAAAGACGCGCATCGCTCAATGTTTATGCGAGAGCCCTTTTCATATCCTCTGTCCAGGGCAGGCTTTTGCCCGTCCTTTTGGAGTATTGGACCATCGCTCCCCTTCCGGTAAAGCAAACTGTTCCGTCTTCCTTCATACCCATATAATGCAGATCGACAGAGGAGGTTCCTATTCTGTTGGTTTTCACATACATTTTTACCTTTTCATCAAAATATATTTGTGCCAGATAATCACATTGCAGGTCCGCCACGACGGGAACAGCCTCGCTTCTTGGATTCATCCAATCCTGCATAAATCCTTTATGCTTCAAATATTCTATCCTCGCTTCCTCAAAATAAATGAAGGCAGCAGTGTTGTTGACATGGCCAAACATGTCCGTTTCGGAAAACCGCACTTTTATTTCATGATAATAAACAAATTCAGATTTCCATTCTTCCATATTATCTATGTATGATATGTTGCTCAATGACAGCACTCCTCCCTGTAAATTGAATGACCACTCATTCATTATACTACCAAAGCAACCGAAATTAAACAGGACGGCTGTCGATTGACAGCCGTCCTGTTTACATTAGTCTACCATATGGTCGCTTCCGAAGAAGTTTTTGAACATTTGGAGGTTTGTTGCACGGTTCATGGCAGCGATGGATGTTGTAAGCGGAATCCCTTTCGGGCAGGATTCCACACAGTTTTGAGAGTTGCCGCACTGTGCAATTCCGCCTTCGCCCATCAGCGCTTCCAAACGCTCATCCTTGTTCATGGCACCAGTTGGATGGGCATTGTACAAACGGACAAGGGAGATGAAGGCCGGACCGATAAAGCTGGATTTGCTGTTGACGTTCGGGCAAGCTTCCAGGCAAACACCGCATGTCATGCATTTTGAAAGTTCGTAAGCCCATTGGCGTCTTCTTTCAGGCATCCGCGGCCCCGGACCAAGATCATACGTACCGTCAATCGGAATCCAGGCTTTAACCCGCTTCATGGAATCGAACATCCTGCTGCGGTCGATCACCAGGTCACGGACAACAGGAAACGTATCCATTGGAGCAAGACGAATCGGATGTGCCAACTTATCAACGAGTGCTGTACAAGACTGGCGAGGCTTTCCGTTGATCACCATGGAACAAGCTCCGCACACTTCTTCCAGACAGTTCATATCCCATGCGACAGGAGTGGTTTTTTCTCCGTTTGCATTTATCGGATTACGGCGGATTTCCATCAAGGCAGAAATGACGTTCATGTTCGGACGGTAATCAAGTACAAATTTCTCTTCATATGGCTGAGAATCCGGATGATCTTGACGAGTTATAATAAATTCTATTTTTTTATTTTCACTCATCCTTACTTCACTTCTTTCTTCTTGGTATAATCGCGCTTACGTGGTTTGATCAGGGATACATCTACATCCTCATAGCTGAATTCAGGGGAATTCGTGCCTGGGTTGAATTTGGCCATGGTTGTTTTCAGGAACTCTTCATCATTACGGTCTGGGAAATCAGGTTTGTAATGAGCTCCTCGGCTTTCATTACGGTTAAGCGCACCAATGGTGATAACGCGCGCCAGCTGCAGCATGTTCCAAAGCTGCCTTGTGAACATGGCACCCTGGTTGCTCCACGTTGTTGTATCGTTGATATTGATGTTCTTCCAGCGCTCCATCAATTCAAGGATTTTATCATCAGTTTCTTTCAGCTTGTCATTGTAGCGGACAACAGTCACGTTATTGGTCATCCATTCGCCAAGCTCTTTATGCAGAACGTAGGCATTTTCCGTACCATTCAAAGACATGATATCGGTCCATTTCTCTTCTTCTTTTTTAGCGGCACCATCAAACAATGCAGAAGAAAGGGAATCGGAGCTTTTCTCCATGCCGTTGATATACTTGACCGCTTCCGGACCTGCAACCATACCGCCATAAATGGCAGAAAGCAGGGAGTTGGCGCCTAGGCGGTTCGCTCCGTGCTGGGAATAATCACATTCACCTGCTGCGAAGAGACCTTCAATATTCGTATGCTGTTGGTAATCAACCCATAATCCGCCCATCGAATAGTGGACAGCAGGGAAGATTTTCATTGGCACTTTCCGTGGATCGTCACCAGTGAATTTCTCATAAATTTCAATGATTCCGCCAAGTTTAATGTCAAGCTCGTGCGGATCTTTATGGGAAAGATCAAGATAGACCATATTTTCGCCGTTAATGCCCAGCTTCATATCTACGCAGACATGGAAAATTTCCCGTGTTGCAATATCACGAGGAACCAGGTTACCGTAAGCTGGATATTTCTCTTCAAGGAAATACCAAGGTTTTCCGTCTTTATATGTCCATACACGTCCGCCTTCACCGCGGGCAGATTCACTCATCAGTCTGAGCTTATCATCCCCAGGGATGGCTGTAGGGTGGATTTGGATGAATTCTCCGTTGGCATAAGCTGCACCTTGCTGATATACAATGGAAGCAGCTGACCCTGTGTTGATGACAGAGTTAGTAGACTTTCCAAAGATGATTCCCGGTCCGCCTGTAGCCATGATGACTGCATCGGCTGGGAAAGACTTAATTTCCATAGTTTTCATATCTTGAGCTACAATGCCTCGGCAAACACCTGCATCGTCCTGAATGATGCCAAGGAAATCCCAGCCCTCATATTTGTTGACAAGTCCGGCCACTTCATGGCGGCGAACCTGCTCGTCCAAAGCATACAGAAGCTGCTGGCCGGTTGTCGCACCTGCGAAAGCCGTGCGGTGATGCTGTGTTCCTCCGAAACGCCTGAAATCCAAGAGCCCCTCCGGTGTACGGTTGAACATGACGCCCATCCTGTCCAGGAGATTAATGATTCCAGGTGCGGCCTCACACATGGCTTTTACAGGAGGCTGGTTGGCCAAAAAGTCTCCTCCATATACTGTATCGTCAAAATGGATCAGAGGGGAGTCCCCTTCACCTTTAGTATTAACGGCACCGTTAATCCCACCTTGTGCACAGACAGAGTGGGAGCGTTTTACTGGTACAAGCGAGAAGAGGTCTACAGGAGTTCCTTCTTCCGCAATTTTTATCGTTGCCATCAAGCCGGCCAAACCCCCGCCGACCACGATGATTTTTCCCTTGCTCATCGTGTGACTCACTCCTTTTCCAACTTGTTGAATCGCTGTTTTTCTTTACGAGCTGTTATTCAGGCGTTAAAAGAGCTCAGGATATACAAATGCGAGCGCTGCCCGTACGCCAATGACTGAAATCACCACAAAAAATATTGCCATCACATAAGTCGAAATTCTCTGAGAACGCGGAGATTGAGTGATGCCCCAGCGTACAAGGAAGTTCCAAAGACCGTTGGCCAGATGGAAAGTTGCAGATAATACTCCGACAATATAAATGATCAGCATGACCGGGTTGGACAAAATATTTTCCATCATTTCGTAATTCACTTCAGCATTACCGAGGGCAACCTGGAAGCGTGTTTCATACACGTGCCACGCAATAAACGCCAGAAGAATGATTCCTGTGATGCGCTGGAGTGAGAACATCCAGTTGCGGAAATAGCTGAGTGTAACCGTATTGTTTCTCGCTGTAAAAGCAATATAAAGACCCAGTATTGCGTGGAACAGGATTGGAATATAGATTACACCGAATTCCAAAAAGATCAGGAACGGAAGCCCTTCGACAAATTTTGCCGCCTTATTGAAAGCTTCTGGCCCCTGCGTAGCGAAATGGTTGATGATCAAATGCTGTACTACGAATAAACCAACCGGAATGACACCCAGCAATGAGTGCAACCTGCGCCAAAAAAATTCATTTTTACCCGCCACAATTTACCCCCCTTAGTAGTTAAGCTGTGCTGCAGACTTCAGTTTTCAAGTTTTTAATCATGTCAAACAACACAAATTGTAATTAACAATAATGTGACATATACATTCTACTCCCACGCCCGTTGGCCGTCAAGGCAACGGATTGAATAACCAATTCTATATTATCAGCGTCGTGAATAGGATATTTTGATGCTGAACAGGGGTAAAGACCAAAGAAAACGGAAGAATCAAAACCCTTATCCAAAAATTCCATCCCTGCGTTCTGCAAGTTTATTCCCATATATCCTGTAAATTCATATATAATGAGTTACATAGAGAAAGAGGGGAAGACATTGAAATCATTGACGAGCGAAGAACAAATCAACCATATAGATGAAGAGATGGCTGACCATGCCCCGGTTTTCGGCTACGAGCTGCTTCGGGATATCCTCCTGCCGGATCTGCTGGGAAAAGACACACGCGAAATCTCCTATTGGGCTGGAAAAAGCCTCGCAAGGAAATTCCCGCTCCTGTCAACAGACGAAGTCATATCATTTTTTCTCGAAGCGGGCTGGGGAAGCCTCCGCCTCGTGGAAGAGCGCAGAAATGAAATCAAGCTGGAGCTTGGCGGCCGCATCGTCAAACGCAGGCTCGAGATGGTGCAGGATCCGTGTTTCCGCCTGGAAGCGGGTTTTCTCGCTGAACAATTCCAGAACCGGAACGAAGCCATAACGGAAGCTCATGATGAAATCATCAAAAAAACCCATAAGGTCACGTTTACTGTCCGTTGGGACAAAAAGGATGGGGCTGGCTCCGCAACCATGTAAAGTTGCGGTCCCGGCCCCATTTCTTATTTTACAAGAGCGGCATTTCCAAGCTGGAATGCATCATGCAAGGTTTTGGCGGCAGTCTCCATTTTATCCTGGTCAATAACAGCCGAAACTTTGATTTCGGACGTACTTACCATCTTGATTTGTATGCCTTTCGCAGCCAGCACTTCGAACATGCGCGCTGCAACTCCCGGATTGGATACCATTCCGGATCCCACAATCGATACCTTAGCCAGTCCTGCTTCACATTCGGTATGGTCAAAGCCGATTTCTTCTCTTTGACTCTCCAATATGGAAACAGTCTCCTGGCGGTCTTTGTTTTTAATGGAAAAAGACAGGTTCGTTTTGTTGCCATCCGTCTGGCTTTGGATGATGATATCCACATCTATTTGAT
>DATBUB010000062.1:0-14996 GCA_036516555.1 Bacillaceae bacterium | reverse complement strand
CGGCTCATTTAACTTCCTATATAACGGGAAATGCACATGTTCTGCAAGCCGGATTGACAGGTAAATTTATTGAAATGATTATTCTTACCCTATCCTTTTATTTCATCAATAACCTCATAGTAGACGCTGTATTGAAGTTACGGCCCCAGCCGTACCCATTTACTGTTTGGAAGCAAAAAACACTTTCTGAGACGAGAAGCTTGGCACTCTCGTTGTTTTATATCAGTTTGCTGCTGATCCTTGGAAGCCAGAACAGAGGCATCATAGATGTATTTTCATTTTTCTTTTTCTTTTCTCCTCTAGTCGGCCTCTCCCTTCTTACCTCGATCATCGTCCGGCTGCAAACGGAAAAAAACCGGCTCAAATCATTATTCGACATAACAACAGAGCTCAACAGGCTTGTCCTGTCCACCGATAGTTTTACATCCCTCAGAAGTCATTTACGGCAATTTATTGACTTTGAGTCTGCCATTCTATGGATCAATGAAAACGATCGGTGGGACCGGGTTTTCCAAGAAGGCAGCTTCCTTACAGAAAGGGAACTGTCCCGACAGGAGATTGAGAACTTCGAGATGTATAAGGAACCTTTTGCCGTTTTTAACAGGAAAGATAAAAGCAGCCCTGCAGATATATGCTTTGACAAACAATTAAAGGCTCTGGTACATGCGCCCCTTGTCATTGAAAATAATACAGTAGGTATGCTGATTGTAGGCCGGAGCAGGACAAAAAGTTTTACGCAAGAGGATGTACGTTCTATAGCCACACTCGCCAATCAACTGGCCATCATATTTAAAACCAGAACACTCCGGGAGGAGCAGGAAAGACGGCTGCTTTTGGAGGAAAGAAACCGGATTGCCCGTGAGATACACGATGGAATCGCCCAGTCTCTGGCTGGGGCCGTAATGAAACTTGAAACAGCTACAAAAAAATATGGGAGCAATTCAGCCTACGCTTTGGAACTCGTTGAAGACAGCATTGAAAAGCTGAGGGTCAGCCTTCGTGAAATCCGTGAATCCATTTATGCTCTCCGTCCCTATCCAACCGAACGGTTAGGCTTGATTCAATCCATGAACAGTGTCATCGAGGCCATAAAACGGGAACATTCGGTCAGCGTTGTTTTTGAAGAAAGAGGCAAGCCCATTCCGCTCAGTTCAATGGTGGAAAAGGTCATGTTTGATATTTTTAAAGAAAGCATGCAGAACATCGGCAAACACGCACTGGCAGAGCAGGTGCATATCCTGCTGAGCTACCAATCCGAACACATTCTGCTTAAAATATGCGATGACGGAAGCGGCTTTTCACTTATGGATGCCATGCTGAAAGCCCGCCGGGAACCTCATTTCGGAATATTGAACATGAATGAAAGCGCGGAAAAGATCGAAGCAACCCTGCAGATTGACAGCAAACCCGGCCATGGAACAGAAGTGATATTGATCATTCCAAAAATCGAATACAAAGGAGGCATTAACTTTGATCAAAGTGTTACTGGTGGATGACCATACAATATTGAGAGATGGCCTGAAAAGCCTGCTGGACCTTGAAGATGATATCACAGTAATCGGTGAGTGCACGTCCGGCCAGGATGCCATCGAAAAGATTGAAGCACTTAAGCCGGATGTTGTTCTAATGGATATTAATATGCCCAATAAAAATGGCATTGAAGTGACCTCTGCTGTAAAGAGAAGGTTTCCTGATTTAAAGGTGATCATGCTGACCATGTATAGCCACGATGAGTATTTCCTCGCATCCATACGCGAAGGAGCCGACGGATATTTACTGAAAGATGCTCCTTCCGGACAGGTCGTGGAAGCAATCCGGACTGTTGTTAAGGGGGAATCCGTCATTCAGCCCTCCATGACCAAAAAGCTGTTTGACTTCCATCAGCAAAAGAGAGACAGCCAAAGCAACGAGGAACTCACAGAGAGGGAGAAAGAAGTCCTGCTCTGCCTGCTGGAAGGGTTAAGCAACAAAGAAATTGCTGACAAGCTTTTCATCAGTGATAAAACGGTCAAAATTCACGTCAGCAAAATTTTTAAAAAGCTGAATGTAAAGAGCCGATCGCAGGCTGTGATTTATACCATCCAAAATCAAGTGATTCCACTGCCTTAAAGGGCATACTACTTCCGGCGTATATACGTAACTGGCTTTTCTGATGAAGAAATAACATGACGGACCTTGGGAAGCCTTCCAAGGTCCTTTTTAGTTGAGGAACACAAAATAAAAGGTTTTATCTTCCCTACTACTTTTGCAATATAGAAAGTTAGGTCCTCCGCCTTCAATTTTACACCCTTTGCTGAATAGGAAAGAACCCTCATATTTTTGATAATGATAGTAAGCACAAGACTACCTATTAGGAGGATACATGATGAGGAAAAAAATCCGCAGTTTTCTATCTGTACTTTTGCTCGCTGCCTTATTGTGCGGCGGCCTCCCGTCCGGCAAGGCATTGGGGACGAACCTGAACGGAGCAAAGGTCGACCCTGCTTTGGAAAAAGCCCTTTCCGCTTTGACCGGATCCCTTCAGGTCATTGTCACATTTAAGGGTGACGGCGCACCTACCGAGCAGAACCTGGACCTGCTCAGCCGGCTTGGAATCAACAAAGGAGTGACCATGAAGTCACTTCCCATTGCAGGCGTAGTGGCAACAAAAACACAAATAGAAAGGCTCGCGGCAAGCGATCAAATTCAGTCTGTTTACTTGAACCAAAAACTGAAATACTACAATGCGGATGCAACGATGATTACAGGCGTTGACAAGATCCGAACCGACCAGGAGATGACAAAAGCCAATGGGGGCATTCCGTTCAGCGGCAAAGGCATAGGGGTTGTCGTTAATGACAGCGGTGTCGATGGGACTCACAAAGACCATGAATTTGGCCGTAATCTTGTACAGAATGTTATGGGAACAACGAACCTGAACAGCCTTGACGGCACCCTTCTCCCCGTCACCTATTTAGAAAACATTCCAAATACGGATACCACCTCCGGACACGGAACCCATGTAGCTGGAACAGTTGGAGGCACAGGAGCAATGTCAGGAGGGAAATATGAAGGTGCTGCATCGGGAGCAGATCTTATCGGATACGGATCGGGTGCCGCTTTGTTCAACCTTGATTCGATCGGCGGCTTTGATTACGCCATCACCCACCAAAGAGAATACAATATACGGATCATCACTAACTCTTGGGGTTCTTCCGGTGATTTTGACCCATACCACCCGGTCAATATTGCGAGTAAAAAAGCTTATGACCGAGGGATTACGGTGCTATTTGCTGCCGGAAATGAAGGTCCCGGCGAAGATACCCACAATCCATATGCGAAAGCCCCATGGGTCATTTCTATAGCTGCGGGGGAAAAGAACGGCAAGCTGGCCGACTTCTCTTCCAGAGGGACAAAAGGTGTTGGCGGAACGTTTGAAATGGACGGAAAGTCATGGACCTGGGAAGACCGGCCAACCATTACTGCTCCAGGAGTGGACATTATTTCAACAAGAGTGCTGGCACCCGTTTCTACACTTGGAGCGGATAAAGATGCCGAGCTGATTGAGCCCGCATATCTGCCTTTCTACACGGTGATGAGCGGAACTTCCATGGCTACACCGCATGCTGCCGGTATTGTAGCCTTGATGCTGGAAGCCAATCCGCTTTTATCCCCGGATGAAGTCAAACAGATTCTTCAGGATACTGCCACGAATATGCCGGGCTACGAAAGCTGGGAGGCAGGTGCAGGCTATGTCAATGCCTATGCGGCAATCGATCATATCCTGAATGGCAAAAAATTCGGAAGCACCTTGAATATGACGCGGACGTTTAACAGCAGCGTGGAAACAAGCGAACATAGATCTTCTTTTACGGTCAATTATAATCCGGTTACTGCCCTGTCGAGCAATCAGTATGAATTTGAAGTTCCTGCGGGAACCGCCGGAATTGTGGCAAAGGTGAACGGAACCGGGCTGCTGGGCGAAACTGGAAATCCCATCAACCTTGTCCTCATCTCCCCGGACGGTGAAGAGTTCAGTTCGGGGATCAGCCTGCTCTTTGCTCTGTACACCGACCGTACTGTTTCCGTCAGCTCGCCAAAAGCAGGGGCATGGAAGGCAGAGATTCGCGGTTTGAAAGGTGTGGCTGAAAATCCGCTTGGAGCGGCCCTGCCCGAGGAGGTGCATGGAACTATTGCCCTGTTCAATGTTTCCGGCTTCTCCGGCCTAAAGGACATTGCCGGCCATGCTGCAGAAAATGCCATTAAGCTGGCCGTAAAAGAACGGCTTGTGGATGCCAGGCAGGGAGGCTATTTTAAGCCGGATTCCTTCCTTACTAGAGAAGAACTGGCTCAATACCTCGTTATGGGTGCGGAGATCAGGCAATCCTTGGGATCCAAACCGATGTTTACGGATGTCAATGAAAAAATGCGTCCGTTTGCGGAAGCAGCCACTGCAAAAGGGGCCGCCTTCAGGGACAGCGCCCATATCCAAAACGGCGTCATCCTTCCAAAAGCACAGGGTAAATTTGCCCCGAATGATGCCGTCAACCGTGCAGAGCTTGCCTACTCGCTAGTCCAGAGCCTTGGCTTGGAGGAGCGGGCAAAATCCCACAAAGGGGAAGTAACAGTCCAGTATAATGATAGGCGGATTGTGCTTGATGACCAGAATAAAATTCCGGATCACCTGAAAGGTTATGTGCAAACTGCCCTGAACCTGAACATGCTGAATGCGCACTTTTCCATCTATCAAGGGCCGTTTGATTTACTCCCTACCGTCCATGCCAAATTCAATCCCGACACAAAAGTCACACGCGGCGAGTATGCCACGGCCATCACCCGGTTCTTCAATGCTTATCAATAAAAAATACAAAGCCGATTCCATCCCCGAATCGGCTTTTTGCTATTATACCCTGAGTACGCCGGATTCCCGGCGACCACCACACAAACTCCTTGCTGCCGTCCGTGTCAGCACGTTTTGGCTTTTTGGCGATATCCCTATCAATATAAGACAGCAGCGGAACTTCAAAAGGAACTGCTTCTTCCCAGAGAAGCAGTCCCAAAAGTTATTTAGGATACCGTCTGGGTTGGATCGATGATGACTTCAGCATCTTTCTGGAAGTTTTCCACGACAACGCAGGCTGAAGCATCTCCCATGACATTGACCGAAGTGCGGAACATATCGAGCACACGGTCGATGCCGGCGATAAGGGCAATACCTTCGAGCGGGAGATTAACAGCTGTCAGAACCATGGTGAGCATGATCAGCCCGGCACCTGGAACGCCTGCAGCACCAATGGATGCGAGGGTCCCCATCAGAGCAACAATCAGAATTTGTGACATGCTCAGTGACTCCCCGAAATACTGGGCGATAAACATGACGGTGATGCCCATGTAAATGGCTGTTCCGTCCATATTGATGGTGGCTCCCAATGGAAGGACAAAGCTGCTCGTTTCCTTTGTGACCCCCAAATTTTCCTGGGTGTTTTTCATTGTTACAGGCAGCGTGCCGGAGCTGCTGCAGGTAGCAAATGCAACGGAAGCTGCCGGGAAAATCCCTTTAAAGAACTGCATGGGAGGCATTTTCCCAAGTGTCTTGACTGCCATCGTGTACACAAGTGCCACGTGCACCACTACAGCCACAATCATGGCGATGATGACTTTCATAAGAGGAAGCAAAACCGATAATCCATACGTCCCCACGATGGGGGCCAGCAATCCAAAAATTCCGATGGGAACAAGTTTCATGATTAAACCGGTAATTTTATACATGATTTCTGACATGCCTTCGAAAAAACGCTGCACAGGCAGTGCATGTTCTCCAACGAGCGTAATGCCGACACCGATAAAAATGGCAAAGAAAATAATTTGCAGCACCGCTCCGCTAGTCAGTGCTTCAATGGGATTGGTCGGGATAATATTCAATAAGGTCGCAATGACACCTTCAGACGCCGGCGGGTCCGCCGCTGTTTCCTGGAGAGCTACATCCGTGCCTGTTCCCGGCTGGAAAATGAAACCGGCCAACAATCCGATGGCAATCGCAATCAAGCTTGTTGCAAGAAAGTAAATGACGGTCTTTCCCCCAATTGTGCCAAGCTTCTTAATACCCCCTGCTCCCGTCACTCCGACGATGATGGTTGACAAAATCAGCGGTACGATTATAAATTTAATAAGCCTTAAAAACAAATCGCCAAGGGGCTGAACGACAGTGGCCCTTTCCCCAAAAATGGCTCCTGCCAAAACGGCAAGAACAAAGGCAACCAGAATCTGCAGCATAAAGTTCTTTTTCATTAAAAACTCCTCCCTTTTTCAAGTTAAGCGCTTACATTTCCATTGTCTCCAATGACAGCTTTTCACCAATCTTCAAGGTTGGCACCTTAACCCCCACCGTATCGGGATACTTGATTCCTGCACCGGTATTTAATACAACCACCCTTTCTCCTTCACGGATCCAGCCGGATTCCCTTAAAACCCGGGCCGCATTAAATGCTGCAGCTCCTTCCGGACAAATGAATGCCCCTTCACTTTCGGCAATCTTCCTCTGCTCAAGCAAAATGCCGTCATCCTGTACGGCTACAGCACAGCCATTGGACTGATATATGGCATCCAGAACCAAAAAGTCCCCCAGTGCTTTGGGTACATTGATGCCAAATGCTATGGTATCGGATCTTTCCCAGAATTCTGATGCTTCTTTTCGTTCTTCCCACGCTTTCACAATGGGGGCACAGCCTTCAGACTGCACAGCCACAAGTCTCGGCATGGTATCTTTGCGGATCCAGCCCAGTTCCTGCAATTCCCTCAAAGCTTTGTAGATTCCGATCAGCCCGACTCCTCCTCCTGTGGGATACAGGATGACATCCGGCACATCCCAGTTAAACTGTTCCGCAATCTCTAACCCCATCGTTTTCTTCCCTTCAATGCGATAAGGCTCCTTCAGGGTGGAAACATCATAAAATCCGAAATCCTTAACAGCTTCCATCACGATTTTTCCCGCATCGCTGATCAGCCCGTCCACCAAATACAGCTTTGCCCCCGACACTGAACATTCATTGCGTGTGATCATCGGAGCATCCACTGGCATCACCACTGTGGCTTTCATCCCCGCTCTTGCGGCGTACAGTGACCAGGCGGCCCCTGCATTTCCGTTGGTGGGCATGGCCATTTCTCTAATTCCGAGCTCCTTTGCTTTTGAAATCCCCACGGCAGCCCCGCGGGCCTTGAACGTACCGGTGGGAATGATGGCTTCATCCTTCATGTACAGCTCCCCGATACCCATATTTGCCCCAATCTTTGCCATAGGCAGAAGCGGCGTCATCCCCTCCCCCATAGATACAATGTTTTCCTTTTCCTTTACAGGCAAAAGTTCATGATACCTCCAAAGGTCCTTTCCGCGCCCTTCCAATATACTCGGCTTTACCTGTTCGGACATGGATGCTAAATCATACTCAACCAAATATGGCGAACCGCAGCTGCAGAGCTGACGGGAAACATCGGCGCTGACCTCCAAAGAACAACGCGGACACCGCAAATGTGAAATGTAGCTAAACCGCAATGGCATCAACCTCCTTTTATATACATAATATGGTTCCTCCTAGTATCTTATCATAATATTACCGATTATTTTAAACATTTTAAATATATGAATATCTTATAAAAACAAAAAAGGAGCCGCAGCATGCAGCTCCTTTCACTCCCTATTAAGATAATACTTCCTCCGCCGGCACTTTTAGGCCTAAGCCCTCGGCCACCCGGGTACCGTACTCCGGGTCCGCTTTGTAGAAGTGCTTGATCTGGCGGATTTTGATTTCCTCGCTTTGTACCGGCTTCATCGCACTTACGATATTTTCAACAAGACGGGAGCGTTCTTCCTCACTCATGAGACGGTACAGATCACCCGGCTGTGTATAGTGGTCATGGTGGTCATAAGCAACGCTGCCCGCAGAACCCGATACTTCAAATTCAGATGTTTTATTTTCGTGTGTTTCAGATGGCCCTCCGAAGCTGTTTGGTTCGTAGTAAACAGAACTTCCGCCGTTATTGTCAAAGCGCATGGCGCCATCTCGCTGGTAGTTCTTCACTTCATTATGTGCACGGTTGATCGGAAGCATCTGATGGTTCGTTCCCACACGGTATCGATGGGCATCGTGATATGCAAACAGGCGGCCTTGCAGCATTTTATCCGGAGATACTTCAATGCCCGGAACCAAAGTTCCAGGGGAGAACGTGGCCTGCTCCACTTCGGCAAAATAATTTTCTGGATTCCGGTTCAGAACCATGCGGCCAACCTCTATCAGGGGATAATCCTTCTGTGACCAAACCTTTGTCACGTCAAACGGATCAAAGCGGTACGTATCTGCATCCTCGAGCGGCATAATCTGCACATACAGCTTCCAAGATGGGAAGTCGCCTTTTTCAATTGCATTGAACAAATCCTGTGTATGGTAATCCGGATTTTCGCCAGCCAGCTTTGCAGCCAGGTTTACGTCCAGATTTTTGACACCCTGTTCTGTTTTAAAATGATATTTTACCCAAACGCCTTCTCCCGCTTCATTCACCCACTTAAACGTGTGGCTGCCGAAACCGTGCATATGGCGGAATGTTGCAGGAATCCCGCGGTCGGACATCAGGATGGTAACCTGATGCAGTGATTCAGGCGACAGGGACCAGAAATCCCACACAGCCGTGGGGTTTTTCAAATGTGTTTGCGGATCTCTCTTTTGTGTATGGATAAAGTCGGGGAATTTGATGGCATCTCGTATAAAGAATACTGGCGTGTTGTTGCCCACCAGGTCATAATTTCCTTCCTCTGTATAAAATTTTACGGCAAAACCACGCGGATCCCGGACTGTATCGGCTGAGCCCAATTCCCCAGCGACAGTAGAAAAGCGAATGAACATAGGTGTTCGTTTGCCAACCTCGGACAAGAAATTGGCTTTTGTATATTTTGTTACATCATTTGTTACCTCAAAGTACCCATGGGCACCAGCGCCTTTTGCATGGACTACACGTTCCGGAATACGTTCCCTATTAAAGTGGGCCAGCTTTTCCAACAGATGAACATCCTGAATCAATGTCGGGCCTCTTGAACCTGCAGTCATTGAATTTTGGTTGTCTCCCACCGGGGCTCCCCAGCTTGTGGTCAGTTTATTATTGCTCATTTAGATTCCCACCTTTTTTATAGTAATTCTAATCTGCAATTATCATAACAAATCGAATAACCCTTTTCAAGTGAAAATATATATCTGTTTATAATTATTTTAAACTAATAGACAAAAGGTGACACATACCGCTTTTTTCGAGTTAATCTGCTCCATTCATCTGTTTTTCTACAAAATATATTTTCATTTATAACCTCTTATTATCAGTTAAAAATAAAAAACCACAGGTCTACACTTTATGTGGCCTGTGATTTTCTCGGTGTCTTTTAAACTTCCTTAGACAACGCCTTATATTCTTTCCACACTTCAAAACCCAGCCTGCCGTAGAAATCAACAAACGTCGTCCAGTCTATGACGATTCGCTTGATACCCCTGTTTCTCAAAAAATAGACACCCGCTTCTACTATGGCAAGCCCGTATCCTTTCCCGCGCTCTTTCGGATCGACTCCCAAAGGTCCGATTCCGCCCAGCGGTTCATCGAATAAGGGAGCCCAATATACATTTTGGGCGATAAAGGGGGAGTGCCCATCATTAATGCGGCAAAAGCCAATGATGATGCCGTTCTTTTTCAAAACGGCAAATTCGCGTCCGGTTCCGCCTTTTTCAAAGTATTTAAGTGCCTCATACTCCCATCTGCCCGGGAACACCCGATGCAGAAAAGAAATCAAACTTTCTTTCTCGCACTCTTGCAATAAAGCAAACTCAACCCCTTCGCAGGCCGGAAGCTGGTTCTCCTCGTTTCCCGGGTATTCGGCCATTAGATCGAACGTGGTCACCACTTCAGCGTAGCCGCGTTTCTTAAACCATGTACATTGTCTCTCAAACTCTTTCGGGAGACCCGGGAAGTAATGCCATGGGTCGCCGCACAATGAAATTTTCGTCACACCCTTCCTTTTCAGTGCAGCTTCCGCCCTCGTCAGCAAGCCTGATCCAATCCCCTGGTTCCTGTAGTCGGAATCAACAAGAAGAGCCTGAATCCAGCCGCTCTCCGCATTCATCGGGACGTTCATTTTTTCCTGCCAGATTTTGCTGATGATAAATCCAATCGGTCGGCCTTCATCATTCCATGCAACCAGGCTTCCGGGGAAATATACATTTGCATCCTCGAAACTGTTTTGCCTGAAGAGTTCTTCCCGCATAGGATACATCCGCCCGGCTTCTTTGTTCCAAAGTTTTGTCAATTCCTTCAGATTGCTCTTCTTAAGTTCTGTTATAGTCATCTCGGCCTCCATTGGATATCTTTACTATAATTTTCTTAATTATAGCAAAAATAGGGATGAAGGTTTACAGCAAGTCGATCCAAATTTTGATGGCTGTTGCTGAAATGAGAACCGCAAGCATGACTTGAAGCACTTTTGTATTCATTTTCTTCCCAGCCGCAGCTCCCAAAGGGGATGCGATCAAACTGGCAACAATCATGATGGCTGCCGGAAAGTAGTCAATCTGTCCCGTTGTGATTTTCCCGACTGTCGCTCCAATCGATGATATAAAGGTAATGGCAAGCGAGGATGCAATGGTCATCCGAGTCGGTATTTTTAAGACAACTAGCATGATCGGCACCAGCAGAAAGGCCCCGGCTGCACCTACAATACCTGCTCCAATTCCTATAATTACTGACAGGGCAGCAGCCAGGCCTTTATTGAATGTAACCTGATCAAGAGGAATATCATCCACATTTCTCTTGGGCACAAACATCATGATGGCCGCCAAAAGGGCGAGTATTCCATAAACAAGATTGATCCCGTTTTCAGACATCAGTTTTGATCCATAGCCTCCGATGAAACTTCCAACCAAGATGCTGATCCCCATGTAGGCAATCAGTGATTTATTAAGATACCCGCCTTTCCTATAGGCCCAGATACCGCCGATGGTGGCAAAAAACACTTGAACAGCGCTGATTCCCGACACTTCATGAGCACTGAACGCAGCGAGTCCAAACAATGGCGGAATGTACAGAAGCATCGGATATTTGATGATGGATCCGCCAATTCCCAGCATTCCTGAAATATACGAACCGATAAATCCAATTAAAAAGATGACACTCATAAATTCAAAGTCCATATTACCTTCTCCTCTCAGGAAAAGGGAACCTTATCTCGGCTCCCTTCTCTGCATTCCCAAACTTTTTAGCGTACGGCACAGCGATTTGGCCCGATTTCCATTTCACGCTGTTCCTCTTCGTCAGGGTTCAATTTACCCATATTGGTTTTACGGATTTCCTGGTAGGCATTTGGCTGAGGAGGCAGATTCTCTGTAACGAGCTTCCTGAATGCAGCCTCATCTTCTATATTCAGCCCATGGTTCTGTGCATACAATGTGCCCAATGATTCATAGATGCTTCCATCTTCATTCAATTCTTCCACAATCATAAAGTGGGCAGGCAGCACAATAAGTTCTTCTGCCAGCTCTTTATAGCGGGAATACAGCGTTTCCCTCAAATCTCCAACCCAATCTTCGGCCAATCCGGCGAGGTCCGGCCTACCTATAGAGTCGACAAACAGGATATCACCGGAAAGAAGGTATTTGCCATCCACGATAAAGGAAGTGGATCCAATAGTATGGCCAGGTGAGTATAGAGATTGGATGTCAATCGTTGAATTTCCGATGGTCACTCGCTCGTCATCATTCAGCGGCTGATAGGCAAACACGGCTTCCGCAGCATCTTTCGGGGGCAGCCAGTAGGCAGCTCCTGTGGCTTCGGCAATCTTTCTTCCTCCTGAAATATGGTCCGCATGGAGGTGAGTGTCAAATACGTGGGTGATCTTGACACCTTTGCGATTGGCAAAGTCGATATACACATCCGACATACGGGAGGCGTCCACGATGGCCGCTTCTCCATTTGAAAGAATCATATAGGACAGGCAGCCTTTTCCGATGCGGACAAACTGGTACATCTCTCCGCCGCCTTCAAGATCCCCCACTTTTATGGGCTCCAAGTATTCACTCCACGCTTTCATCCCTCCAGCCAGATAGGAAACATCCAAACCTTCTTCGGAAAGCATATCCGCCACCATGATGGAAGAGCCTTCTTTGGCGCAGATGACAATTGTTTCTTTGTCTGCAGGAATGGCAGACAATATATCTTCCACGCCATCCAGCAAATCAAAATATGGAATATTTAAGTACTCAAACTGTTGGCCTTCCACTTTCCAATCCTGGAAAGCATCTTCATTGCGGACATCCAGAATAAACATGGGTTCTTTATTGATCACTTTTGCAGTCAATTCTTTTGGTGACATTGCTTTTACAGACATCGTTCATTTTCCCTCCTGTATTCTGTTAAGTTTTCCTGTCCATTCGATCATGCCCGGAACTACGTTGAACACGTCCCCCAGCCCTTTCTCCGCCAGTTTTTGAGCGGCAAGGTCACTTCTGTTTCCTGTTCGGCAGACGACGCAGACAGGGGCGTCCCAATTTATTTCATCAAAACGGCTGTCCAATTCCCCTAGCGGAATGGATACCGCGCCAGGTATATGGCCAAATGCATATTCCGCTTCTTCGCGCACATCGATTAGGATTAGGCTTTCATCCCTTGCCAGTTTCGATATCAGTTCCTCATTGGAGATGATATTCGGATGTTTTTTCTCTTCCTTTTCTTCCCCCGAAGACTTTCTGACATAATGCTTAAGAACAGAACCGTACTCTTGTGTCCCCAGATACTGATGGCCAGAACGCTCAGCCCATGCCTTCAAGTCTGCAGTCGAACCTTTATCGGTCGCCTGCACTTCGAGGACTTGTCCAGCAACCATTTCATTGATGGCTTTTTTTGTCCTTACGATCGGCATTGGACATGCCAACCCTTTTGCATCTAATACATGGTCGCTTTTAATCGATCCCATCTTTCATCCTCCTAATTACCCAAGGGGGTATTTTTGTGGTTAAAAAATTACTCTGTTGGCCCTTCCCAGTCAAGCATTCCGCCTGCCAAATTCACTGCACGGAATCCTTGGCTCTCCAGAAATTGCGTTGCACGCCCGCTTCTTCCTCCCGATCGGCAAACCATTGTATACTCTTTGCTTTTATCCAATTCATGGATCCGGAATTCAATCAATCCAAGCGGAATGTTCACCGCACCGGGGATTTTTCCGGCTTTGACTTCTTCCGCTTCACGTACATCTATCAAGTTCAATTCTGAACCTTTATCCAAGAGCTTCTCTACTTCTTTGGCAGTAATTTGTTTCATCATTGTTCCTCCTATCTCCAGGCACTTACTCCGCCTTTTACATTGGTGACATGTTTAAAACCCATTTTTATCAGTATCTTGCTTGCTTTCTTGCTCCTCATTCCGCTTTGACAAATGACAATGACTGCCTTGTCTCTGGATAAGCGACCGGCATGCTTACCTAGAGCATGCAGGGGAATATTTTTAAATCCCGGAATATGATATTGGTTATATTCCCCCGGCGTCCTGACATCAATGAACTGTTTATCTTTGCTTTTCATTTCTTTCTTCAATTCCTGTATGGATATGTTCCTGACGCCTTTGACCGGCATGAACTTTAGGAAGACAAAAAGAGCAATGAATCCCACAATAATATAGTCCACGGGGTATCCCTCCGTTCTTTAAATAAACAAGTTTACATTGCCGTCTTCAGCATCGGCGAGATAGGCGGCCACTCCGGCATATTCAATCCCATCCATCAGTTCTTCTTTTTGAAGCCCCAGCAAATCCATCGTCATGGTGCAGGCAATCAGCTTCACATCCTGTTCCTGTGCCATTTCGATTAGTTGCGGCAGAGGGACAGCATGATGTTTTTTCATGACTCCTTTAATCATTTTGGGGCCAAGTCCTCCAAAGTTCATATTGGACAACCCCATCCTATCTGCACCGCGGGGCATCATTTTGCCGAACATCTTTTCCATGAAGCTTTTCTTCATCGGAATCTGCTCATCTTTTCGCAATGCGTTCAATCCCCAAAACGTATGGAAAATGGTGACTTCATGGTCATATGCAGCAGCTCCATTGGCGATAATGTACGCCGCCATGGCTTTATCATAATCACCGCTGAACAGAATGATCGTTGTTTTCTTTCTTTCTGACATATTCTCTTCCTCCCTTTCTTTATACGCAAGGGGGTATTTGACAGGCTGTAATATCCCCTTCCGCGCATGAAGCTTTTATTTCTTTTTGATTAAAAATGAAAATACGCCGCTTTCTTCCGATGTTTCAACAATTTGATGGCCTTGAGAACCGGCCCAGGCGGTAAGATCGGCTTTTGAACCTTTATCTGTTGCAAGTATCTGCAATACTTGCCCGGATTCAAGTTCCTGGATCGCTTTCTTTGTTTTCACAATTGGCATTGGACACGCGATTCCTTTTGCATCAAGCACTTTATCAATCTTCATTTTCCATTCCTCCATTTTAGTTTTTTACCAGTACCCCTATGGGTATAATACTATTCAAAATAAAAGAGAGTGTCAACTCTTTTATTTTTTATCTGCTTCGAACAAGAAGGTTTACCGCTTCTTTTACAAGTTCCTCCGTATTCCTGTCTCCCTTTTCTTCCGCTTCGCGCACACATTCAACCAGGTTGGAACTAACCACAACGCCAATCGTACGGTCAATGGCGGTTCTGGCCGCGGATAACTGCGTGATGACATCTTTACAGTCCTTGTTTTCTTCCATCATTCGCAATATCCCCCGAAGCTGGCCTTCTATGCGTTTTACCCTGTTTTTCATTTGGTCGTTATATTCCATGTCCCAGCCCTCCTTTGCAGTTCTGATATGATCATATACCCTCAAGGGTATCTTGTCAATAGTCTGCAGCTTTACTTCTTTATCTGCAGCCATCGATAAAAAACAGGAGCTTCTTTCTTTTTTCTCAGACACGCTATGGAATATATAGTATATTGATTTTAAAC
>DATBUB010000061.1:0-4181 GCA_036516555.1 Bacillaceae bacterium | reverse complement strand
TCGTATCCCTCATCAATGTAATTCAAGGTCTGGTAAAGAAGTTCAAACAGAAAAGGGTTGCTTTCTTTCTCTCCGGTGGACTTGTCCAGCAAATCAACAATATAGGAGGCGTATGCCGTCTTGAAAATGTCCTCTCGAATTCCCCTTAGGGAAGAAATCATTTCGCCCTGCTGAATGGTACCCAGCCCTCTGCCGGATTGGATCATGAAATAGCCGTATGTAAACAGCTGGGAAACGCTCGCCAGGCGGCTGCTCGGTTTCTTTGCCCCTCTGGCCATTCCGCCTATTTTTCCGGCTTCCCTGCTGTAAAGGACCACCACTTTGTTGGATTCTCCATAATCAGTCGTGCGGATGACGATACCTTCTATTTTCTGCAGCATGTCTCACATCCCCCTTCAACAAGCGATTGGCAGCTTTTAGGGGAACCGCCTTATTAAATGACTGGGTAGTCCATTTCTCCCGTATTCTCCCCGATCGGCAGATTGCTCATGTGTTCTTCTTTCTCAAGTTCTTTCAGGAGCAGATAAGTGTCTACACTACCCGTTTCCTTGAAAACTTTCCAGGTGAATTCATACATTTCAATCCCGCCTTTCAATATTTAGCTTTACGCCATTATTTTTAGCTGCAATGGTATTTGCAATTCAACGTAAAATTTACTAGGAGTATCGGGATACAGGATCATGTCGGCTAACCGTCTAAACAAGGTCAATATTCATCTTCGCTGAAGCCGTAATCCCTTAAATGGGCGGCTTTGTTCCGCCAGTCCTTTTGGACTTTCACCCAAAGCTCGAGATAGGTTTTGGAGCCGAGCAGGTTTTCAATATCCACCCTCGCCCTCTGCCCTATTTCCTTAAGCATTTTCCCCTGTTTCCCAATGACAATCCCTTTTTGTGAATCCCGTTCCACTATGATTGTGGCCATGACATGGATCATATCTTGATTCTGCTTCCGCTCCATCTTGTCAATCAGGACTGCAATCGAGTGTGGAATCTCCTCCCTCGTCAAGTGAAGTGCTTTCTCCCTGATCAATTCCGAAACAATAAAGCGTTCAGGATGGTCGGTCACCTGGTCCGCCGGATAAAATTGAGGGCCTTCTGGCATCATATCCGTAATTTGCTCCAGCAGCCTGCTGACATTGTTTCCTTCCAGCGCGGAAATGGGGACAATCTGTTCAAATTCATACAATGCTTTGTATTGTTCAATCAAAGGCAGGAGTTTGTCCGGGTGCACCTGATCAATTTTATTGATGACCAGAAAAACCGGAGTTTTAACCCCTTTCAGTTTTTCGATGATAAATTCGTCACCGCGCCCGTATCCTTCGGCTGCATTGATCATGAACAAAATCAAATCAACTTCCTTTAACGTATTGGAAGCAATTTTCATCATAAAATCGCCCAGCTTATGCTTCGGTTTATGGATGCCGGGAGTATCAATGAAAATCAATTGAGCATCTTCTGCAGTCAACACTCCCTGCACCTTGTTCCTGGTGGTCTGGGGTTTATCGCTCATGATGGCGATTTTTTGGCCGATGACGCGATTTAAAAAAGTGGACTTTCCTACATTCGGCCTACCGATGATGGAAATAAAACCAGATTTGTATGGGTTGTTTGTATGGTTGTTATTCATGTAAATCCTCCGGAGAAAATGCAAATGGCAGAAGTTCTTCTACAGTCAGTTCCTTTGTGCCGCCTTTGCCGTTCGATAGGATGACGATCATATCTTTCGGACAAAGCTCTGCGATCACCTGGCGGCAGGCTCCGCAAGGCGGTACTGGACGCTCAGTATGAGCGGTTACCGCCAACATGGCGAAATCCCTGTCTCCTTCTGAAAGCGCCTTGAAAAGAGCTGTCCTCTCTGCACAGTTCCCTACACCATAAGCCGCATTTTCAATGTTGCAGCCGTGATATACCTTACCGTCTTTTGTCAGTAAAGCTGCACCGACCGGAAAATTTGAATATGGAACATAGGCTTTGTCCATGGCCTTTTCCGCTTCTTTGATCAATTCCTGTTTATTCATCCTGGTTCTCCTTGCCACAGTTTTATTTTACTACATTTTTGCATAAAAGTTATCGTTTTCGATTAAAATTTTTGAACATTTGAATATTTCGCCCAATTGGCAGAAGGCTTATAAAGATATTGTATCGCAGATGGATTGCCGGTTTCAAACGGGAATAAAATAGCTGCCTTTTTCGGGCAGCTCATAACCATTTTGCAATTTTCGGAACAAATATCAGAATACCAATCAATACTGTCATGATGGCATATACAAGTACAGCCGCAGCAGCAAAGTCCTTCGCTTTCTTGGCAAGCGGCCTGTATTCAGACGTCACAAGATCCACCGTCTTTTCTATTGCTGAATTCAACAGTTCGAGGGCAAACATCCCAAAAATGCATAAGAGGATGAACATCCATTCCAGCACATCGATATGAAACAGGAAACCCAATGTGACAGCCGCCACCGCGGCGATCAAGTGCAGCTGAAAATTTTTCTCGCTGGCTGCCGCTTTTCTTAAGCCTTCAATGGCATACCTGAAAGATTGGGACAGCCTCCGGATTTGAAATGGATGCTTACCTTTCGAGGCCATAGCTGTCCAAAATTTCCCTTTGTCTGCTGAACATGCGCTCTTCTTCCTCTTTTGTCATATGATCATATCCCAAAAGATGAAGAAAGCCATGAACAGCCAAAAAACCGAGCTCCCTGTCAAATGAATGGCCGTATGCTTCAGCTTGCTCTGCCGTTTTTTCAGCCGAAATGACGATGTCGCCCAGCACCCTGGGAAGCCCCTCACCAATCAATTCAGTCTCCCCTTCACCCTTTTCCTCCATTGCGAAGGAAATGACATCCGTTGGCTGATCTTTTCCCCTATAGGCTCTGTTTAATTCTTGGATGGCTTCATTCGACACAACGGTAACGGACAGTTCAGCCTCTCCTTCTAAACCCTCTTCCTTTGCTGCAAACCGGAGCAATCCATCAAGAAGATTCATTTCATGCTCTCCAAATTTTCCTGTCTCATCCGCAAAGTCAATGTTCAATGCCATGCTACATCACCTTCTGTTGTTTAAAATCGGGATATTCAATTCTGGAATGGAATATGCCGTTCAATGTTTCGCAGAACGTCCTTTTCACCGTCTCCAGCTCCTTCATCGTCATGTCACATTCATTCAGCTGGCCATCGGTAAGTTTGTCTTTGGCGATGCTTTCCACGATGGAGCGGATCTGTTCTGGTGTGGGATGATTCATGGACCTAACGGCTGCTTCCACGCTGTCAGCAAGGCTGATGACAGCCGCTTCCTTCGTCCTCGGTTTTGGTCCAGGATAGCGGTATTCCGCTTCTTCGGTATTTGGATGCTGTTCCTTCTGCTTGAAATAAAAAAACTTTAGCAGGCTTGTACCGTGGTGCTGTTCGGCTATATCGACAATTTCCTTTGGCATCTTATGCTTCCTCAATTCCGAGGCACCGTCCACAGCATGGGCTATGATGATATCCCGGCTCCTGGAAGGGGGCAGCCTGTCATGAGGGTTCTCAATATTCATTTGGTTTTCAATAAAGAAATGGGGGCGCCTTGTCTTGCCAATATCATGATAATAGCATCCCACTCTTGCAAGCAAGCCATTCGCCCCGATTGCTTCACAAGCGGCTTCGGCAAGATTGGCCACCATGACGCTGTGATGATACGTACCCGGTGCTTCAGTCAATATTTTTTTCAGAAGGGGGTGGTTCGGGTTCGACAATTCGATCAATCGAATGGTTGATAAAATTCCGAAGCCCGCTTCAAAAAAAGGAAGAAGCCCCATCGTAAGCACTGCTGATAAAATCCCCGAAAGAACCGCGAATAAAACATGAAACAGGTACTCCCTGCCTGTAAATTGTCCATTTCCAATCAGGAGAATAAACAGAATGAGCAAGATGTTCACCAAGCCCGCCATCACCCCTGAAGACAGTATGTTGGACCTTTCATTCCTGTTGGATAAGAATAATGCTCCGGCAACTCCGCTGAACAGGATATATATAGCCGATTCTACATCTATGGCTCCTGATATTCCATCGCGGAATACAATGCTTCCGCATGCAGCCAGAAAAACAGCCATCAGGAGTGCAAACCGTTCGTTCAGCAATATCTTTATCAGCATGGGGGCCATGGCTGCAGGAAAGATGTAAGCCACTTCATATGAGTCAAAC
>DATBUB010000060.1:0-1863 GCA_036516555.1 Bacillaceae bacterium | reverse complement strand
TGGCGTCCTCGATGGCTTCGGGGACGATTTCGACTCCGTATACCTTTTTGGCCTTCTGTGCCAGGAATAGGGAGATGGTTCCGATTCCGCAGTAGGCATCGATGACGGTTTCTTCACCGCTGAGCCCGGCATATTCCAAGGCTTTATCATACAGCACCTTCGTCTGCACAGGATTCACCTGATAGAAAGAACGGGCCGAGATGGCGAAACGGATGTCGCCAATGTAGTCGTAGATGAACTCCTCGCCCCAGATGACCTCTGTCCGGTCACCAAAAATGACGTTCGTCCGCTTCGGGTTGACGTTTTGGACGATGGACTTGATGCCCGGAATAGCGGCCGAGATTTCTTCGATGATTTTTTTCTTGTTCGGTAAATCTGCCGTCCTTGTGATGAGCACGACCATGACTTCACCTGTTACTTTTCCATAGCGCGCCATGATGTGACGGAGTGTTCCCCTATGGTTCTTCTCGTCATACGCCCTGACGCCATGCTTGTTGCAGATGGCTTTCACCGTCCTGACGACCGAGTCATTTTGCTCCAGCTGGATCAGGCACTCATCC
Source organism: Bacillaceae bacterium (assembly GCA_036516555.1). Classification (GTDB taxonomy): domain Bacteria; phylum Bacillota; class Bacilli; order Bacillales; family Bacillaceae_C; genus DATBUB01. The sequence goes on along the minus strand of DATBUB010000060.1, from coordinate 1,303 downwards.
ATGTTGATGATATCATGGGTCCGCTGCTGATAAAATCCGCCGATCAGGCCGCCCTCATGCTCTCCAATCGGTACTTGGGCTTTGTTCCGGTAGCGCCATGGCTCGTCCATGCCAAGAACTGGATGGACCTTCACATTCTCCAGCTTTCCGATTCGCTCCAATACATCTCGCACCTGCTTTTCCTTCGCCATCATCTGGCCCGCATAGCTCAAGTGCTGCAGTTGGCAGCCGCCGCATTCCTTGTAAATCGGGCAAACTGGCTCAACACGGTACACGCTTTCCTCAAACAGTTCCTCGAGGCGTCCGAAACCGTACCCTTTGTTAACCTTGACCACCTTGATTCTGGCCTTTTCGCCCGGGAGTCCGTTCGGCACAAACAGCGGATAGCCCTCCACCTTAGCCACGCCGTTGCCGTCATGCGTCAGGTCTTCAAATACCACATCTATTTGATCGTTTTTCTTTACGGGTGCTTGCCATTTACTCATTGTTTTCTTCCTTTTCTTCGCTGACTTTATGGTTCTGATTTTACCATAGGAAAATGAAATTTCCTAAACAAGGGACAGGCCAGCTTTCCCGATTTCCCAGTAATAATCACCGCACCGGCACAATAGGATAGGATATCTATTGTTTTTTGGAGGGAGCATATTGAAAGAAATCCGCGTTACGGGGGAAATGCTGGCCACGTATTATGAATTGAACAAGAGGAAAAAAGAAATCGAAGCTGAAATGAATGCCTTAAAGGACAGCTTTCACGAATTTTTTGATGCGCAGGTAGGTAAGGATGATAAAGGCGAAGTCGTCCTGAACGGATTTAAACTGCAACGGCAAATAAGGAGATCGGAGAAGTTCGATGACGGAGCAACGGTCCAAAGGCTGGAAGAATTGCAGATGAATGACCTGATTCAGACAGTCAAAAAGCCCGATTCCGTCAAAATCAAGTCCGCCCTCAACCTTGGATTCCTGCAGGAAAAGGACCTGGAAGGCTGCATTATCACCACCGTCTCTCCTGCCATCACGGTTAAACCGCTGACACCTCGTTAATCACAAAACATGTGAAAAGCAGGAACCTACACGGTCCCTGCTTTTCATATTGGCCAATTTTGTGTTTCTTAGGAGATAAAAGCAGGATAATAATGTATCATGTCTAATTAATTAATAAAAGGATGATACATGCAAGGAGAAGATTAAATGGAAATCATGCAAATGGAGACAAGAAAATTCGTTGGCGTACGATTGTTATGCCAATCACTTGAGGAATACAAAAAGGAAATCCCGGCTATGGTTGAAGAGCTCTTCAGAAGAA
>DATBUB010000059.1:0-12920 GCA_036516555.1 Bacillaceae bacterium | reverse complement strand
TCCACATAAGGCGGCAGGATTCGCCTGAACCAACTGCAACCCATAAAAAAAAAAGGATGCCCCCATGAAAAGGACATCCTTGTTTAAAAATATTATTTTACATAAAGAAACTTGGCCACATCGGACTCTTCGAGAAGATTTCCGACAAAGAAGGAACCGAATTCTCCATAGCGTGCGCTCACTTCATCAAAACGCATTTCGTAAACGAGCTTCTTGAATTGCAGTACATCATCCGAGAAGAGGGTAACGCCCCACTCATAATCATCGAAACCAACGGACCCGCTGATCAGCTGTTTTACTTTTCCTGCATACTGGCGGCCGATCATGCCATGGCTGCGCATGAGCTCCTTGCGCTCTTCCATGGAAAGCATGTACCAATTGTCATTGCCTTCGCGGCGCTTATCCATCGGATAGAAGCAAACATACTTGGATTTAGGCAAAATGGGATATAATCTGCTCCGGATATACGGATTTTGGTATGGGTCTTCATCAGACTCACCAGCAAGATAATTGCTCAGCTCTACTACAGAGACATAGGAATAAGCGGGAATGGTATATTCCGCAATCGTAAGCTTGTTGAATTCATTTTCAAGCTCGTTCAGCTCTTCCATGGTAGGTCGCAAAATCATCAGCATGAAGTCAGCTTTTTGTCCCACAACAGTGTATAGGGCATGGCTTCCTTTCTTTTGCTCCTGAACGCCATTCAGTCTTTCCAGATATTGCAAAAATTCATGAATGGCAGCCTGGCGGTCATCGCTCGACAGTGATTTCCAGGCACCCCAATCCATCGTGCGGAAATCGTGCAATGTATACCAGCCATCCAGCGTCAATGCCGGTTCACTCATGTGGATCACTCCTATTCGATATCTATTCCATCCTTACTATATCACAGTTTATACAGCGTCCATAAAAGCTTGCCTAAATGTTAAAAAGATGACACCAAAATAGCAGGTGATGAAATGATTGTACGGCAAGGAGGGTATAACCAAAGAGAAAGAATGGAAAAGAATCGTTCTTTTACTGATAGTGAGCGTAATTCGGGTAAAATAGAAAAAAAGGAGGACTGTTTCCATGGCAGACTTGTTTGAGGGATTAAAAACAAAAGCGTCAGGCTGGGACAGAAAAATCGTTTTTCCGGAAGCGCTTGATTCCAGAATTCTTGCAGCCGCAGGCAGGCTCGCGGCAGAAGGATTGATGACCCCGGTCCTGATCGGCAGCATAGAGGCGATTCAAGAAAAGGCGAGGGACATGGATGTATCCATTGCAAAGATGGAAATATACGATCCGGTGAAATATGCAGGCATGGATGAAATGGTGGGCGCCTTTGTCGAGAGAAGGAAAGGAAAAGCGACGGAAGCGGAAGCGCGAAAACTGCTTTTGGATGAAAACTACTTTGGAACGATGCTTGTGTATATGAAAAAAGCAGACGGACTTGTCAGCGGAGCGGCACATTCGACAGCAGACACTGTACGCCCAGCCCTCCAAATTGCTAAAATGAAGCAGGGTGTCGGAAAGACATCAGGTGTGTTTATCATGGTGCGCGGGGACGAAAAGTACGTCTTTGCCGATTGTGCCATCAACATTGCACCCGACAGCCAAGATTTGGCCGAAATAGCCTTAGAAAGCGCCAAAACAGCGGCCATGTTTAATATAGAACCTAAAGTGGCCATGCTGAGCTTTTCCACGAAAGGCTCTGCCGTTTCAGATGAAACTAAGAAAGTGGAGGAAGCGTTGCGGCTGGCGCGTGAAATGGCACCGGATCTCATTATTGACGGTGAGTTTCAATTTGACGCGGCATTCGTTCCTTCTGTAGCGCGAAAAAAAGCTCCGGATTCGCTGATCCAGGGAGATGCAAACGTGTTTATTTTTCCAAGCCTTGAAGCGGGGAATATCGGATATAAAATAGCCCAGCGCCTGGGGGGGTTTGAAGCGGTCGGTCCCATTCTCCAGGGACTCAATGCGCCCGTCAACGACCTTTCCAGGGGCTGTGACGAAGAAGACGTCTACAACCTGGCCCTCATTACCGCTGTCCAATCTCTCTAGCGGGGACAGGTTCAAAAGGGACAGGTCAAAACGAACCGGGTACTATTAAGCCTGTCCCCAGATAAAGGAGTTTGGGTATGGATAAAGATGTGAAGCTGCTGCACCAGCCAAAATGGCGCATCATCGATCAAACGGGGCTTGGGCCTCACTTTCATGCATTACAATCATTTGCCGTTGACGACACGCTATGCATGTCTGTCGGATCGGGCTATTCTCCCCCTGTAGCGCGGGCATGGGTTCACCATGATACGATCGTTCTCGGGATTCAAGATACAAAGCTGCAAGACCTTCAAGCCGGGGCGGCCTTCCTGGAGGACCAAGGGTACGAATGGATCGTTCGAAACTCGGGGGGACTCGCCGTTGTACTGGATGAGGGGGTATTGAATATCACCCTTATTTTTCCCGATACCGAGAAAGGGATCGATATTAACCGGGGCTATGATTCCATGCTGGAGCTCGTGCGGATGATGTTTCCGGATCAAAAAGAGCTCATCGAAGCCAGGGAGATCGTCGGGTCCTATTGTCCGGGGAGCTACGATTTAAGCATCGCCGGGAAAAAATTCGCCGGTATCTCTCAAAGGCGGATAAGAAGAGGGGTAGCGGTTCAAATTTATTTGTGTGTATCGGGAAGCGGCCAGGAAAGGGCGGAGCTGATCAAGGAATTTTATCAGCGGTCCAATTACAAGGAGCCTTCGAAGTTTTCTTTCCCTGATGTGCGGCCGGAAGTCATGGCATCCCTATCTGAATTGATTGGTGAACAGCTCCATGTTCAGGATGTTATGCTGCGATTATTACTCGCTTTAAAAGACACGGGCGGCTTAATCGAAGCAGGGCAGCTGAACGGTGAAGAGCTGAATTGGTATGAGGATTACTATAAGCGGATGGTAGAAAGGAACTCCAGGATTTTTCCTGAATGACAAAACAAGCCGCCTCCCAGGAAGTGGGGTTGCGGCTTGTTCCATGTTCATAAACTGGGCGCTTGAGGCCATAAGTCAAATCATTCCGGAGGTCAGACCTTCTGCGGGTCTGCCTTGTGCTTGTCAGGGCTAAGCGGAGCACCTCCGCTTTTCTAATGTCCAGCTGCGGGCGCCAGCCCCTCGAGGTCATAAGCCAAAACTCTCTGGAGGTCAGGACCTCCTTCAAGTTTCGTCTTATGCTTGTCGGGGCTGATCGGGCGCCCTCCGCTTTTCTAATCAATATTACATATCTCAATCGGACAGTTCTCACAGTGGATTTCCTTTTTCAAAAATTCCAAGTCATGGATCAGGATTTTGCCATGGCCCATGGAGAGCCTGCCGTCTTTTTTTAGTTCCCCCAGCAAACGGTTGACGACTTCCCGGCTCATGCCGCAGAAGTTGGCCAGCTCTTGGTTGGTAAAGGGCTGGTCGATCAGGATGCCGTTCTCTTTGGGGACCCCGTAGCTGTTCGTCATCCGGATGAGCGTTGAGTACAAGGCACCTTTTTTGCCGTGCAAAATAAGGTCCCGGAATTTCGACTGTGTTTTTTGGTGGTGAATACCCATAGTTTTCAGGAACTCGACCGTGAGACCGGGATTAAGGATCAGATGCTCCTCCAAGTCTTCTTTCCTGATTATTGCGTATGTGCCATCCTCCAGTGCCCTTGCATGGACGGAGTAAACGGATGCCGGACAAAAGATCGTGATTTCACTGATAAAGTCGTCTGCATGACAAATCCGGAACGTGAGCTCCCGCCCGTCAGGGGTGATTTTTCCCACCCTGACTTTCCCCGATCGGATCAAGTAAAGGGCATCTGCCCGATCGCCTTCCTGGAAGAGATACGCATCTTTTTTCATTTCCTTTTCATGATGTTCAATGGAAAGCAGACCTTCTATGACGGCTGGGTGATGTTCTGTTTTTCTAGTCATATCCATTCCACCTTTTGGCTAGAATCACAGGCTTTCTAACGTCCCTGTTTGCTCTATCATTATATCACGCCCAATATATCATCTATATACCCGCAATCAGGAAAAGTCATGTTTGGTCAAAGAATATGTGAAATCATTGCCAAAAATAGCCTCTCGAATGGTACTATGTAGATTAAATTGGGGAAGTAGATTAAAAGAATGGAATTCGGGAGCCGATGAATGATGAAAACATCTGATAAATATTACAATCTCATTAAAGAGCGAATACATAGTACATTCAGGCAGTGGGAAACCAGGGAATACATCATGGAAAAAGAAATGTATTTTTTCCTTCACAATATGAAGGGGACTGCTGGAACCGTCGGGGTGGAGCCCATTGCCAGTATCGCTTCGGAAAAGCTTCGTTCCTTGACGGAGGACAGTGTGAAGGAATGGAGCAGGGAAGAGTGGATGGACTTTATGCGTGACATCTATAGGGTGTATGAAGATTCTGAGCCAGCCCCGCTGCTGCAAACGAGGCACAAGCCGGAGATTTCCTCAGCAAAAACTGAAAATAAGGTCATTTTACTCATTGACGATGATGTTGATTTTGTTGCTTATATGAAAGAGAGTCTTGAACAAAATGGGTTCCATGTGATCATCGCCCTCACCACAGACAAAGGATTGGATCTATTTTATTCGATGAAGCCCAATTTTGTCATGCTGGATATCAGTTTTCCTCAAAGCGATGGCATGACTCTGCTGGAGCAGATTGTGGAAGTGGCGATGAAAAGCTTTACGCCCATCGCCATCATCAGCGGAAAGGATACGATGGAAAACAGGATTCGTGCCTATTCGTTAGGTGCAACGGATTTTATCAAAAAACCGGTCCAGGAAGAGCTCCTTATCCCGTATCTCCATAACCGGCTAAGGACGCAGGAAGAGATCCAGAATTCCATTATGGTGGATGAATTGACGGGATCATATACACGGAAATATATGAACGATGTCATCGATAAGCTGAACCATACGTACACCAGGCACAAGCATGTTTTTTCCATTGCCTTGATCGATTTGGATCATTTCAAACAGGTGAACGACCAGTATGGACATTTGACCGGGGACCAAGTGCTGAAAGGGCTTGTGGACACTGTCCGCAAAGGGAAGAGGGAGACCGATTACCTGTTTCGGTTTGGCGGAGAGGAATTTGTGCTTGTTCTCCCTGATACGGGAGCCGTGGAAGCCAAGGCAGTCATCAGTCAAATTCAGACGGAATTCAGCCTCAAAACATTCAGCTGCGGGGAAGAGGGTTTCGTACCACTTTTTCGGCTGGCATTACAGAGGTCCGCAGCTCCAATAACCAACGTGACAGATTGCTTGAGCAGGCAGACCACGCTCTTTATGACAGCAAGAAGACCGGCCGCAATATGGTGAATGTCTTTACGGAGGAACGAAGCCTGGCCAACATTCAAAAACTGCACTTCATTATTGTCGACGATGACCCTTTGGTGAGGGCAGTCCTGGAAAAAAGCTTTCTTAAAATAGATTTCGGTAAAGACATCGCGGTTATTGTCCATTCATTCCAGGATGGGGTCGAATTCCTGGAATCGGATTGGTATGATCCTGATGATAAATACCTCCTATTGCTGGACGGAATCATGCCGAAAATGGATGGCATTGAAGTTCTCCTGAGAGTCCGTACAGACTACCCGGACCGGAATATTGTTGTATCGATGCTTTCCGCCAGGTCTGGTGAAGGAAACATTATCCAGGCGCTTGAAAAAGGGGCGGATGATTATATGCTGAAGCCGTTCAATGTACCGGAAGTCATGGCACGCATGGAAAGAATGGCGAAAAGGATGCTGCTCTAATGAATGTGATTCTATGGTATGTACTGTGGGGGATTGCATCCTTGCAAGGCATGGCGGTGGTGTATCTTGTCACTTGCAAGATCCTGGCAAACAAGCGGGCCGGAAAGGGCAAGGCAAAGTATGAGGAAGCATTGCCCTTCTTTCTGGAATATTTTATGACCGGTGATCCATCGGCCAGACTGGCAATCAAGGAGTTGCGTCTTGGCCATGAAGTCAGTGAAAAAATCCTGATGGATTATTTGAAAAATATCCGAAGCGGGGATATGGAAAGGGTACAGGAGCTGGCTGCAGATCTGCTGAGCAGCAAATATAAAAAGGAATTGGACAGCCGAAAATGGTCTGGTCGGATCAATGCATTGTATGCCATTGAAAAACTGAAACTCGATTCATGCAGGGGTTTGCTGCTGAAAAAGCTCGATACGGGGAAGGAACTTCTGTCAGAAGAAAACATTCAAACGATGAAGGCTCTGGCCTCCTTGAATGAACAGTGCCTATTTGATGTTATGCTCGAAAACGACATGCCGGAGCGGGTGCTGGAGGAACTGCTCATGCGGTACGACTTGCAGCATATGGAGGAAAGCATCCGAATGGCCGAAAGCACGGATAACAAAACGTTTCGCAGGGCGGTTTTGAGAATGATTGCCAACAAAGGTCTCCATGCCGGCTTCATGTTTGCCGAACAGCAGCTTCAGAGTCCTGACTCGGAAACGAGGCTTAGGGCCTTGCAGGCCTACTCCAGCATGAATTATATGGTTGACCCGGATAAAATCTCTCCATTTCTGACTTCCCCCGTCTGGCAGGAACGAATGTATGCGGCCAGGATTTGCGGTAAGCTGAAGCTGGAACGCTTTAAGCCAGACTTGTCCCGGTTGATAGCAGATCGGGTCTGGTGGGTACGCTACCATGCGGGAGAAGCCATCAGCCGGCTCAAAGACGGAGATGTGGTCCTGCGGTATTTAGCGGAAGAACATGAGGACCGTTTCGCTCGTGATATGGCGAGGCAGTGGGCTGCATCAGGGGGAGGGATTGAGTAAACGAAAATGGAATCCTTTATTTTTTATTTAACGATTGGCATTACCGTCTATATGGCAGCCATCAGTATCAGTTATATCCTGTTTTTCCTTCTGGCTGCAAAAAAAGTCCACCGGGAAAAAGATATGAACCGGGAAACGTACTTTGATGATGTGAAGGACAGCCAGCGCGCATATCCAGTATCCATCATCGTTCCTGCCTATAACGAGGAAACGGGCGTAACAAGTACAGTACGCTCGTTGCTTTCCATGGATTACCCGGAATTTGAAGTCGTTGTGGTGGATGACGGTTCAACCGATTTGACGGCAGACAGGATGATTCAGGCTTTCAGAATGTCGGAAATCCGCGTGGCTATGCGCACCTTCATCAAGACGAAAGAAATCGTTTCTGTTTACAGGTCGGAGGTTTTTGGCAATGTCACTTTAGTCCGTAAGAAAAATGGAGGAAAAGCAGATGCCTTGAATGCTGGAATCAATGCATCGAGATATTCCTATTTTTGCGCGATGGATGGTGATTCCATACTGGAGTCTGATGCCTTGCTCAAAACCATGAAACCGATCATTGAATCAAACGGCAACGTGGTGGTGACAGGCGGAAGCGTCCGTATCGCCAATGGCTGCAAAATTTCCAAGAGCAAGGTGGAAGAGATCGGTTTGCCAAGGCAGCCTGTCGTAATCATGCAAATTATTGAGTATTTCCGCAGTTTTTTAATCGGCAGGATCAGCCTGAGCCATATGAACCTCCTGCTCATCATCTCGGGCGCCTTCGGAGTCTTCAATAAAGAGCTTGTAGTGAAGGCGGGCGGCTACAATGTGAATACGATGGGTGAAGACATGGAACTTGTGGTCCGGATTCACCGTCTGTTAAAAGAGGAAAAGTCAAAACAGCGGATTGAGTATATTCCCGATCCGGTATGCTGGACGGAGGCTCCAGGTACAATGAGAATCTTGCACCGTCAGCGGGTCCGGTGGCAGAGGGGGTTGGCAGAGACACTTCTGATACACAAGGACATGATGTTCAACCCTAAATATAAGGGTGTAGGAATGGTGTCCTTGCCCTATTATTTGTTAGTAGAGCTGCTAAGCGGCGTTGTGGAAGCCATTGCTTATGTCATTGTCATTTTGGGCATGCTGTTTGATTTTGTGAACATGGACATCGCCTTATTCATGCTGGGCGTCACCATTTTATACGGGTCCCTGATTTCCTCTCTCTCAATTCTCTTGGAGGAATGGACCTTTCATAAATACCCGAAAGCTTCTCATTTGCTGATTCTCTATTTCTGGGCTTTAACCGAGAGTTTTTGGTACCGGCCATTGCTGCTGGCGGCTCGCCTGCAAGGTCTATTTACCGTTTTTACAAAGAAAAAATCCTGGGGAGAGATGAGCCGGAAAGGTATCTCCGCCGACTAGGCCCTCCTCGGAGAGGAATGATCAGCCATGAAGAAAATCTTGATTGTCGATGACGAAGAAATTCTCCGTATGCTTATTGCGGATACGCTTGAGGATGAGGGTTATGACATTGATGAGGCGCCGGACGGGGAAAAGGCGCTGGAGAAATTGAAAAATGAACCCTATGATCTTATGATATTGGACTTTATGATGCCGTGCATGACGGGGATTGAGGTCCTTGGAAACATCCCCGAAGATATCCGGGGGAACATCAAGGTGCTTATGCTCACAGCGAAAACCCAGGAGGCGGACCGGCAAGAGATGATGAAGGCAGGGACCGACTACATGATGGCAAAACCATTCAGTCCTATTGATCTTTTGTCGGTAGTGGAGGAGATTCTCCATGACTGACCAGGCAATGAAACCCCATAACAGCATTAGAGCACGTTACTTGAGGTTGATCTTTATCTTGCTTGCCGCTTTGGCGGCCTTGTCCGTCCTGTTTTTTTTATACATCGAAATTGAACGGGAAAACATGATAGCACAGCAGCACAATCTTGAGAAAAGAACCAAAATTGTCAATCAATTGGGTGATACGCTTGACTTGGTTGTCATCCGGGCAAGGGGCTATTATGCTTTTAAAAATGAATTCGAACTTGTTCTGCTGAATGAGAGCTTTGATGAACTTGAAGAGCAAATCGAACAATTTAAGGCTCTTCCTCTAAAAAAGGATGAACAGAAGCTTGCGGAAGAGCTGTCTTCTTTTTACCAGCAATATCGTTATACGTTTGTGCCCAGAGGCATTGAATATGCGGAAGCCAATGATTATGAATCCTTGAGTGCTATGTCCCTCAATGAATCCAGCGACCTGGTGAACGGTTTTTTGCTGAGGGTCAACAGTTATACGAACGAACACATCGATTCGATGAATCGCCTGCATATGGACATGCTGGACCAGTCCGCACATTACACGAACCTGGCCATCATTTTATATGGGCTGGTCCTCCTGATATTAGTGTTTGCCATGTGGGTCAGCATTACCCGGATCGTCCGTCCCATTGAGGAGCTGGATTTGGCCACCCGACAGCTGGCGGATGGGAAGCCGGTATCCCTTCCTGTCGCGCAAAGGAAAGATGAAATGGGTAAGCTTCTTGGCTCCTTTGCAAAGATGGCGAAAGCCCTGCAGAGGAAAGAAAAGGAATTGCTGGCACAAAACGAAGAGCTGCAGGCACAGCAGGATGAATTGCAGGAAAAACAGTTCATGCTGCAAAAATCCTTGACTAGACTTGAGCAATATAACCAGTTAAATCATCATCTTTCATATACTTTGGACGAACAGAAGCTCGTGGAATCCATCCATCAATTTTTGCGCCGGCTTTTTCCGTTTGACAAAACCCTTTTCTGGATTGAAAACAACGAAAAAAGCTTTGCCAGCCACGGGATTTCCATGGATACGGCCAAACGCGTAATCAACGGGGACGGAATCAATCTGGAGCGGCTGAAGCAGGAACAAACTTATATTGTAAAACGGGAATCGAACCACACTGAGCTGGGTATGGCGGAAGAGCCTTTTCATGTCTATGACCTATACAGCGGTGTGTTTGGGTCTGATGGAGAGCTTTTGGCGGTCTATTGTGCAACAAGACTCGGGATACCGGTATCGGAAGAAGAGCGGGAAGAACTGGATGGAATTTTAAAGCGCATATCTTTGGCCATTGGGCGTATCGATATGTACAAGCAAATCGAGCATTCCAGAAAGCTGAATCAGAATATCGTCAACAATGTCAATGAAGGAATCCAGTTTGTGAACCCCTCTGGGGACATCATCCAATACAATGATACGCTTAGAGAACAGCTGAGTATCACAGATTGGCCGGACCATCGGGATATCCCTTTCCGGAATTGGATTAAAACCTTCATGGCTGTCACGGCACCAAAAGAGGAACTTCACCATTTTTTCATGGAAGCCCTTGCGAATACTGGGCCAGAAGCGATGAGCTTTTTCTATTCCATTGCCGGGCCAGATGAGAAGTTCATGAGTGTGTATGCTTCGCCAGTGTATGGAAGCGGTGAGCGGATCGGAACGATTTTTGTGCACAGGGATGTCACTAAGGAGCATGAGGTCGACCAAATGAAGTCGGAGCTGGTCAGCACGGTGAGCCATGAGTTGAGGACGCCGCTGTCGAGCGTTCTTGGATTCACTGAATTGCTCCTCCATAAAACGTTGACACAAGAACGCCAGCGCAAATACCTGACCACCATCCATAAAGAGGCGACGCGTTTGACGAATCTGATCAACGATTTTCTCGATATTCAGCGGATGGAGTCCGGAAAGCAGCAGTATGATATGGAACCCTGCAGGGTGGACGAATTGATCATGGGCGTGATCCAGCAATTCAAGCATGAGAAAAGCCATGCCCTGTCCCTCGTAGACAGGGCGCCATCCGTAACGGTACGAGGGGACAAGGACCGCCTGACGCAGGTATTTATGAACCTGGTAAGCAATGCCGTGAAATTTTCACCGAATGGCGGCAATGTGGAAATCACGCTGAAGAACGAAAAGCAGGATCTTGTCATCAGCATACGCGATGAAGGTTTAGGAATTTCGAAAGATGATATTAAAAACCTTTTTCAAAAGTTTAAGCGGATCGATAACAGCGAAAGAAGAAAAATCGGCGGCACGGGTCTGGGGCTTGCCATTACAAAGGAAATCGTTAAAAAGCACCAAGGGGAAATATGGATTGAATCCGAAGAAGGCAAGGGCACAACGGTGTATGTGAAATTGCCGCTGAATGATCTGCGTCTGGAGACAAGGGAGATTTTGACTGGGGGAGAGACGGGGAGGAATGTGATGATTGTGGAGGATGATGCCAGCATCGCCCTTCTTCTGTCCGAGGAATTAAAAGGGAAAGGCTTCCAGGTCATCCACCATTTTAACCCTGAAAAAGCCTATGAGGAAGCGGTAAAGCTTCCGTTCGTCGGCATTGTGGTAGACCTGATGCTTGGAGAAGATATGAACGGTTGGGACCTGATCGAAAAGCTCGCCGAAAACGAGAAAACAGCCGACATCCCAATCATCATTTCCTCTGCCCTTGATAAGGAAGAAGAGCGTGTTGGCCGCCATCGCATTGCCAAATACTTGACGAAGCCATACTCGCCAGAGGAACTGTCGGACTTCCTCCAAAACCATTTGCAGCATGGCGGTGGTGAATAGTGCTTGGCCGGGATGGGAAATGAATAGTAGCTGTTAATGCTAGAGAGCTGTCCAGAAAGTCAGTAAAAATTGACTTTCTGTGACAGCTCTCTCTGTTTGAAGGTGATAACCCTTTAACCTCAAAAACGATGTTAAGGGTCAAGCGCACTTGGCGCCTTGCGGGGTCTCAAGTCCCTTTTTATTTCCGCAGGACATTGAATAAGCTTCCTCGAACATGCACCTCACGAAGGAAATGCAAAGCATTTTCGAGGAGTCTCGCGCCTGTACTGCAAGCAACAACAAGCTATCAGGCTGAGACGGCAATATTATTCATGCGTTGTAGATAGAATACATACCGCTTCAACAGTAACCTCCTGCTTCATTTCACTGGCTTATTGGACAGCCCCCTCTTTTTACTTTATCGTCTCAAAATATTTTTGGACTGCGTCATATGATTGCTTCAGCCGTTCCTTCGCTTCAGGCTGGTCCCACTTTTCCCATGTATACAGGAATGGTTTTTCCAGCAGATGATTCGGCCCCATATCGGGGAAGGATTCCTTGACCCGGTTATCCTTGTCCACCAGCAGTGCGGCCATCGCAATCCCTTCTGTTTGAACAGAGCCCTCCAGTCCCTGCTTGTACAGGTCGCCCATCACTTCCCGCTGGCTTGGATCTTTGACGTTCAGCAGCAGCCAGGGGATACGAATTTCCAAGATTCCGTTCTTTTCGTCTATATAGTAATCCGCCAGAGAATCATAGTCCCCGGATTCAGGGTTGCCGTTTCCGTGCCGGAGTTTTCCGGTTTCATAGTACTCAAACGGAAGCACTTCCTTCGTATCGGGCCGTGTTCTCTCCTTATTCAGCGCATAATAGATGGGATTGAAGGTTCCGCTGTTATCCTGCGGTTTTTCAGGTATAGGCTTCAGTATTTTCGCTTGAACTCCGTATTGATACAAGAATGGGTCATAGTAGGAGTTTACTAGAAGCTGACCTTCTTTTTTTCCATTGATGGTCAATAGAAAGTCGGCCCCGGACTCCAGCTGGACATCCGAAACGGAATCAATCTTCTTATTTCCTTGGCCGGGGCTTACATCAAACAAGAGAACAGGGGAAACATTCTTTGTCCAGCCGCTTTTGGCGGTATCCAAATCCATCCTCACATACAGGTAACGCTCATCATGATCCATGAAAACGTGCCTCAGGATGTTGTTCTTTGCGCTGTAAACGGGCTTTGCGCCTTTCCAATCGTCTTTTTTTCCATCCAGCTTGATCTTCAGCCGGTCGAAGCTGAGCAGGCCAAAATGCTGCTCATTCGTCTGGGCATTCGACCAATGTGGCCGCCGGTCCGGATTATCATAGTCCATCGTGTTCCACGTTCGCTTGAACCATTCGTCCTGCCACGTGAATATGAGACCTCCCATCATGTCCTCAGCCAAAATGTCCTCAAAGAGCCGGACAAGAATATCCCCCTGTTCCTTTTCTGCCAAGAAGCCCTGGTTCCATCCAAATGGATTTTCGTGGGCCATCCC
>DATBUB010000058.1:0-3144 GCA_036516555.1 Bacillaceae bacterium | reverse complement strand
TGACATTTGGTTTGGATATTTTATCTGCCATCCTTTTACTTTTACTTTTATCAAAGTGCAAAATGCAATCGTTCCGAATCTTTATATTTTCATTCATTTTTGTATGTATTGTCAGAAATTCAAACATTCTTTTATATCTATATGGCGGTCTATAAACCTCTTCCCTGTAACGCTCCGTTCATTATGCGTTCATATTCCCTCTTTATAATCATTTTAGAGGAGGGAAAACCATGTTTAAGTTTTGGCTGTTTTTGCATTTTGCCGGAATTTCCATCTGGGTTGGGTCGCTATTGGCCGTTACACTTATATTATTGATGATGAAAAAACATCTCGGCTCCAAGGAGCTTTCAACGATTGTAAAGAAAATCACCCGAGTAGTGAATATGCTTGTCCATCCAAGCGCTTTTTTTGTGCTGATCAGCGGAATTTTCATGATTGTATCTATGAACTTTGGAGATACAGCCAAGCCGTTTTACCTCAATTTTATGGAGCGCTTCGGCGGAGTCGCCATCCTGTTCACGTTTATTGCCATTAGCCTTGTGGGAAGAAAGTTTGTGAAAAAGCTGAACTCCCTTGAGAAGGAAGGCAGTGTGATCAAGCATTCAAGGAGCTTCAATTCATATATTTCAATGATGCTCGCATCTGTTGCGTTTGTATTCGTCACGATTTTTGTAGTCAGCTTTAGGTTTTAATCGGGCAGGACAGATCCTATCTATGGGTCTGTCCTTTTTATGTTCAATGATATTGATAGAAAAGCTTTTTGCGTCACACCATTTTCAGGGTTGATATAATGGAATTATCCTAGAAAAACGAGGTACCATAATGACTACTGAAAAAGAAAAAATGTTATTAGGTGATATGTATGACCCATCTGATCCTCAGCTGGCCGAAGAGCGTTTACACGCACGGAAACTGACCAGGCTTTTTAACGAGACCACGGAGTCAGAAGCAGAGCTGCGGGCCGATCTTTTAAAAAGGCTGTTCGGTTCTTCGGGAGAGAATATTAATATTGAACCTTCCTTTCGCTGTGACTATGGCTACAACATTCATGTCGGTGAGAATTTTTTTGCCAACTTTGATTGTGTCTTCCTGGATGTGTGTGAAATCCGTATTGGGGATAACTGCCTCCTTGCTCCCGGCGTACATATTTATACCGCCACGCACCCATTACACGCGTCTGATCGGAACAGCGGACGGGAGTACGGAAAACCTGTCTCAATTGGAAAAAACGTTTGGATCGGCGGCCGGGCGGTCATCAATCCCGGGGTGAAAATCGGCAATAATGCCGTGATCGCTTCCGGAGCTGTCGTGACGAAGGATGTGCCTGCCAATGCAGTCGTGGGAGGGAATCCGGCAAGGATCATAAAAATGATTGGGATGTAATAGAGGGACAGTCCGACCAATGGCGGGCTGTCCCTAAGCAATCATTATTTATTAACGGTAGCTTTCTTGCTTTCTTTGCTTTCATTATGCAAACGGTCCAATGCAGTGACAATATACGTATAGGTCCCGTCTGGGGAAGCTGACTCATCGGTGAATTCCTGAACATCCGCTGTTTTTCTGACGGTTGTCAGCAAGTTTGCGGAGGTATCCGTTTCTCCTTTGTGCTTTCCGTCAAAACGATAAACGGCATAATAGGCAGTATCGTTCCCTTTATGGTCTTCAATTGTTAATGTGACTCCATTTTCACCGGAAGCTATTTCACGTAGCTTAGGCTTTTTCGGAGCTTCATTATCCAGCCATGGCATCTCAGGAATCAGCGCAGGTGTGTTGTATAGATCATTCGTCAGTCTGTTTTTGACCCCCAGCGGATTTCGGTTCAAATCCTTCAGGCTGAAATGCACACTTCCATGTACATCCGGATATTCTCTGATCATATCGATTTGCCGCGGGTATTCTTCGGGATCATGCCACTCAGGTACAAAGTTATTGGCGATTTTGTACGCCGCCTGGCCGATATACAGATGGATCGGTTTATCCTTTATTTCATTTCTCCACCAATGCAGCAAAATATCAAATGCAGCAGGCTCAAATCCGATATTCCAATAGATTTGAGGATTCATATAATCCAAGTAGCCTTTTTGGATCCATTCCCGCGTGTCCGCAAACAGGTCATCATAATTTGTTTGGCCTGCCCTTGTATCCGATCCTGTCGGATCATCGGCAATATTCCGCCACACTCCGAATGGGCTGATGCCGAACTTTACATAGGTTTTTTCGCTTTTGATGGTGTCATTGATTTGTTTCACGAGTACGTTTACATTATTACGTCTCCAGTCAGCGCGGTTGTCAAAGCCTGTCCCATACTTTTCAAAGCTGGCATCATCTGGGAACTCTTCTCCCGCAATACGGTACGGATAAAAGTAGTCATCCATATGCACGCCGTCAATGTCATATTTCTTCACGACCTCCATGACGCCATCAACGATAAATTGTCTTGCCTCCGGAATGCCCGGATCATAGTACAGCTGATTTCCGTAGCCGAGCACCCAATCCGGATGCTGCCTTGCAGGGTGATCCGCTGATAGTCTGTTGATATCTTTGTGATTCATGGTGATCCGGTAAGGATTGAACCACGCATGGAATTCCAGGTTGCGTTTATGCGCCTCCTCAATCATGAAGGCAAGCGGATCGTAGCCCGGATCTTTCCCCTGTGTTCCCGTCAAATACTCCGACCACGGTCCATATTCAGATGGATAAAAGGCATCTGCCGTAGGCTTGATCTGCATGATGACGGCATTCATGCCCATCCCTTTGACATCATTCAGCAATTTGATGTATTCGGCCTTTTGCGCATCAACGGATAGGCCTTTTCTCGATGGCCAATCAATATTTGTAACCGTTGCGATCCATACTGCCCTAAACTCCCTTTTCGGTGAAGCTTCTGCCGTTTCTGCACTGCCGACATGGCTGAACGGAACACCAAACATCAACATCACCATCAGCACCAAGAGCCCGTACCTCTTTGGCAAAATTCCCATCCCCTTTTCAAAATTTTACAAACATTTACAAAATAATTATAGCACCGCCGCTATGCGCGGTATATAGAGCTTTTGGCAGATTTCGGAAGGGAGAAAAGACCCGGATTTAAGTAATTTCATAAAATACGGTATCGGCTTATGAACAATTTAATGATAAAAAGTA
>DATBUB010000057.1:0-5163 GCA_036516555.1 Bacillaceae bacterium | reverse complement strand
TCAACGATTAGGAGGACAGAGTAAAGGTTATATAAAATTCCTTCCATTACAGCACGGATCATATGCTCTTTTTTATGGTACATGCTTAAGCCGAAAAAAGACCCCCTTGCATGTGCATTCCAAAGCGGGGCACGCTCTCCGGACATATACGGGTGAAACAGAAGACCATCCGAGCCGGGGGACACAGTTGATGCCATTTTCAGGAGCATATCATATGGATCCACCCCAAGCCGCTTTGCCCTCTCCATTTCAGCCCCCGCCAGTTCATCCCGAACCCAGCGAAGAACCATTCCTCCATTGTTTACAGGGCCGCCTATGACCCAGTGATTTTCCGTAAGCGCATAGCAAAACGTTCTGCCTGCAGGATCGGTGATCGGCTCGTCAACAACGGCACGTATGGCTCCGCTTGTCCCGATTGTAATGGCCACAGTTCCAGCATCAAGGGCATCAGCCCCTATGTTGGACAGCACCCCATCACTCGCCCCAACAACAAAGGGAGTGTCAGCAGGCAAACCGGTATAGGCCAAATATTCCTCCTTGCATCCTTTTAAAATATGGGTTGTTGGCACTGGGGTTGAAAGCTGGTCTTTCGTAATCCCTGCAATATCCAGAGCTTCCTGATCCCAATCCAACTTTTCCAGGTTGAACAGGCCTGTGGCTGAAGCAATCGAATGGTCCACCACATAACATCCGAACAGCTTCAGAAAAACATATTCTTTTATAGAGATGAATTTATGTATCTCTCTGAATAGCGGGCAGCACTCATGCCTCATCCAAACCACTTTTGAAAGAGGGGACATGGGATGAATGGGTGTCCCAGTCCTTTCATAAATCTGATGGCCATTCATCTCATTCTTGATCTTTTCAGCCCATTCTGCACTCCGGTTATCTGCCCACGTAATGCTTTTTGTCAATGGAGTTCCGTATGAATCCACTGCAATGACACTGTGCATGGCCGAACTGAAGGAAATGCAAGAAACCTTGTCACCCGAAATCTTTCCTTTTCTCAGGCAACCTGCCAGGGATTCAAGCACAGCCTGGAAAATCTCATCTGGATCCTGCTCTGAAACTGATGGGGCTGGATTCAGAGTCGGATATTCAACTGAATGTTTTGCCAACGGATGGCCGGCATGGCTAAAAACAACCGCTTTTGTACTGGTCGTCCCAATATCTATACCAATCACGCATGTACCTATGCTCATCATTCCTCCTTATGGTAAGACGGCCCTTATTTTTTCAAGTGATGAATAGACCCAGCAGGAACACAACACCAAATCCCACGAGTGCGATTAGCGTCTCCATCACTGTCCACGATTTTAATGTATCTTTCACATCCAGCCCGAAATAGCGGTTTACGAGCCAAAAGCCTGAATCGTTCACATGGGAAAAGATGGTGGCACCTGCGGCTATGGATATGACAATCAACCCCAGAACCGGTCCTTGGAGCCCCAAGGTTTCAATCAGCGGTGCACTTAATCCAGCAGCAGTGACCATGGCGACGGTAGCCGATCCCTGTGCCACACGCACAAACGCAGCAATCAAAAATGACAACAGCAGTGGGGGCAAAGCAGATGATGCCATCATGTCACCCAGTACTTCACCTACTCCTGAGTCAATCAGCACCTGCTTGAAAACTCCGCCTGCACCTGTTACCAAAATAATGATCCCTGCAGGTTCGAGGGCCTTTGTTGCAATATCCTGCACTTCCTGCCGTGTATATCCCCGTTTTGTCCCAAGGAGATAAAAGGCGAGGAGAGTCGCAAGGGTCAAAGCGACGAAGGGATGTCCCATAAACGTGAAGAAGGCTCTTAACGTATTGCCTTCTTCCAATAATACCCCGGAAACTGTATTGATAAGTATGAGCACGAGCGGGAGAAAAATAATTCCTGCAATCAGAGAAAAGCCTGGGAGTTCACGGTCATCCTGTATATCTTCTACGCTCATATAGTCAGGGATGCTGACATGAATCTTTTTTGAGATATATTTTCCGAAAAGCGGGCCAGCAATAATCATGGCCGGCAAACCGGCAATGGCTCCAAACAGAATGACCCATCCCAATTCCGCACCAATCAATTCAGCAACAGCAATGGGACCGGGTGTAGGCGGAATAAAGCTGTGGGTGACCGCCAGCCCGGCCAGCAAAGGAATTCCATAATAGAGGAGGGAGCGCCCTGTCTTTTTTGCCAGACTGTAGATGATCGGAACAAGGATAATGAAGCCGACATCAAAAAAGACTGGAATCGCTACGATGAAACCGGTAATCCCAAGCGCCCATTGTGCACGGTCCTCCCCAAATTTCTTGATCAATGTCTGTGCCAGGCGTTCAGCTCCTCCCGACACTTCCAGCATCCGTCCAAACATGGCTCCAAGACCTACCACAACCGCCACAAAGCCAAGGGTGCCTCCCATCCCATTCTGGACAGACTCCAAAACACCTTTTAAGGGCATCCCTGCAGCGATGCCTACAAGCAAACTGACAAGAAGCAATGCTACAAAAGCATGAAGCTTTGTCTTCATGACCAGAAACAACAACAAAAATATTCCCGCCATCGCCACCGTAATAAGCAGTGTGCCAGTCAATCCAAATCCCTCCTTTTGTAAGTGTAAAAACATTTTGCTCAAATCCATATTGCGTCCTCACAATTTTACATTATACGAAATTTTTAGATAAATGGACAACGATTGCCCTTACTAAAAGCAGACTCCTATCAGGTCAATGATTTTCTATCGTATTTATGGAAGAAATGGACATACTATCAGGAGAGCAACACCAAGGGAGGGTGAACCTATGAGCAAAACAAAAAGGATGAACAGCAAGGAACAGGCATTGAAGGAAAGAGATAAAGGCAGAGACGAAGAAAAAGCACCGGGTTACGGTGACAAAAAGCTGGAGGGCCCAAATCGGCCTGCCGAATAGACTGGGAGGAGTTCATTTTGGACAAAGAAAGGGAATTTAAGTCAAGCTCAAAAATAGGCGGGCGAACCTATCATCCATCTGACAGCAAGGATGGCTCCGTGCTTTCTTCGGGTCTCGCCATGACACATGAGCAAGTGAGCGATGCTTATGTAGAAGGAACAATCGATGGAAAATTGGAAGATGTAAAAGGAACCGATATCGATCTTCCCGATGAAGGCTTCATGGATCGGTGATAAGACCTGCATCAAATATACGGGAGGCTGGTTGCTAGTGGAAAAGGGAACAAAAGAACAAAACCGGACAGTTCCTCTTGAAACGAAAGAAAAAAAGGACAAATCTAAAGAATCAGATCCAGTGACGGATACCTCCATCCATTCAGAAGATATGCGTTATTCTCATGCGGATGATCTGTATGAATAAACCGCTTTCATCCGCACGAAACCTTAAGATACCGCCTTATATAGATGAAGGCGGTATTTTTTGCCATTTCAAAATCGTCTAATTTATTCCGCAATATATTGCATTTCGCTGAAAATAAGAGTATTATTATTCTCGTTGTATTTAAATTGCAATTAATCAGATAACAGTTTTTTACATCTTAGGGGGACATGCTTCATGCAAAACAAACTGCCTTTTTCATCTTATTTTGTCATCGGCGTCATGCTGTTTGCTCTATTCTTCGGTGCGGGAAACCTTATTTTCCCTGCCTCGCTGGGCCAAAATGCAGGCTCAAACATCTGGATGGCTGTTTTGGGATTCTTGATTACAGGAATCGGACTTCCGTTTCTTGGTATATTGGCCATGGGCTTTTCCGGCAGCCGAAACCTGCAGGAGTTGGCCGGGAGAGTCCATCCGGTTTATGGAATTCTCTTTACTTCCTTGCTCTATTTGACGATAGGACCTTTTTTCGCTGCACCTCGTACAGGTGCGGTGGCATATGATATCGGCATAGTCCCGTTCTTGTCAGGGAATAACGGCCAGGCTGGCATGATCATTTTCACATTGATCTTTTTCCTTGTGACATTATGGTTTTCATTGAATCCTGCCAAGCTTGTCGACAGGGTGGGCAAAATATTGTCACCTGGAATCATCATTCTTCTCGTTGTATTATTGGTCATGGTATTCGTTAAACCAATGGGATCCCCGGAAGCCCCGCAAGAAGCGTATGCCAGCGGTGCTTTCATGAAAGGATTCACCGAAGGTTACAATACAATGGATGCCCTGGCTTCCCTGGTTTTTGGCATCATCGTCATCAACGCCATACGTTCTCTTGGAGTGACATCCACTAGGGGCATCCTTTCGGCAACCGCAAAAACCGGATTTGTTGCTGCGGCTTTCCTTGGAATCATCTATGTAGGTATTGCTTATCTAGGAGCAACCAGCACGGAAGCATTTGGAATCCTTGAAACTGGAGGGCCAGTATTAAGCCAGGCTTCAGCCCATTATTTTGGCATTACCGGGACAGTCATGCTGTCCATCGTCATCATCCTAGCCTGTCTGACAACAAGCATCGGCTTAATGACAGCTTGCGGTGAATATTTCCATACACTGTTTCCTAAAGTAAGCTATAAAGTGTTTGTTACGTTTTTCTCGCTGCTATCCTATGTCATTGCAAACTTTGGATTGGCGAACATCATCAATTTCTCGATTCCTGTATTGATGTTCCTCTATCCGCTTGCCATTGTTTTGATGTTCCTCACGTTTTTATCACCGATTTTCCGTAATGCACGTCTTGTGTATGTAGCGGCCATTGCAGTTACATTCATGATCAGTGCGATTGATGGATTCAAAACATTATGCCAGCTGCTTGGCATTGACTATTTCGGCTGGCTGGCACCAATCGTATCGCTTTACGAACGATCCCTGCCGCTTTATAACGAGGGACTTGGCTGGCTTCTTCCGGTCGTAGTTGCTATCATCCTTACAGGTACGGTTGCCCGGATCCAGAAGAAAGCTCTCGTCCATCAATAATCAGCCGATTACGGACAGAGTAAAACGTCCTTTCCAACTGGAAAGGGCGTTTTTCATATATTTCAAAGGAAAATGGTTTGCAAAGATAGTATCCACTAGAAAAGCGACAGCTGGCAGATGAAAGGATGTGACAAGTCAATGAAAATGAAAGAACATTTCTTTTTTTTGTTGCATAGACTTGGACTTATATCAAAGAACAGAGGGTATACTCTGTTTGCACCGCTAAAAATCCCTCCGGAATATACACATATTGATATGGGTAAAAAACAAGTCAC
>DATBUB010000056.1:0-5554 GCA_036516555.1 Bacillaceae bacterium | reverse complement strand
TGACCGCTTTGACACCTGCTTCGTAACCTGCAGCAAATTTGTTGATGAGGTCACTCTCAATACCGCCGACAAATCCCACTTTATTGGATTTTGTCATAAGTCCTGCGACAACCCCAACAAGGAAAGAGCCTTCATGTTCTTTAAAAGTGACACTTGCCACGTTATCTTTGCCTTCAATAACGTCATCCACGATGACAAACTTGCTGTCTTTTCTTTGATCAGCCGTTTCGGCTACAGAATCTTTCAATTTAAAGCCTACACCGTAGATCAGATCAAATTTGTTGCGGACTGCCGTGGTCAAGTTTGTCTTATAATCCGCATCTGTTTTGGATTCGATATAGTTATAGCCGTCATTGCCTTTTTCAAGCCCGTTTTCCTTGCCGAATTCTTGCAGACCTTCCCATGCAGACTGGTTAAAGGATTTGTCATCGACTCCACCTTCATCCGTGACGATAGCAGCTGTAAAGTTTTTGTCCTCTTCCTTGCCGTCCCCTTTACCGCCTTCTTTGTTGTCGTTTGAACCACAGGCGCCCAGAATTGTACCTGCAGCCAGCACGAGTGACAGCGCCAAACCAAACTTACGCTTCTTCACTTGGAGAACCCCCTATAATGTGATTGAATTTAACAGGATGGAACCGGCTGCGTCCCGAACCGACTGCCGCTTGATCAAGCGGCAATTGGAACTGAAAACGCAACACTAGGTAATCTTACCTGCTAATCGAAAATACTATACCATTTTTTCTATCATAATGAAATAACTATTATCTATCAAAATGTAGTTTTATATAAAAATTTCCTTTATGCTCCTATTGGCTTGCGAGAATAAAAGAAACGATCATCTTCACTTGCCAAGTCTCTACGAGGTTTGTTCTTCCGACTGTTTTGGAATCAGGACAGCCCTTGGTTTGCTTCCCTCATAAGGTCCCACAATCCCTCTGGCTTCCATCTCATCGATCAGCCGTGCGGCTCTGGAATAACCGATCCGGAAACGGCGCTGGAGCATGGAAACGGAAGCAGTCTGCATTTCAGCAATGAGCTGGACGGCATCATCGTAAAGCTCATCCTCGGCTTCTCCCGTCACTTCCGGGATATCTTCGGGAATCATTTCTTCCTGGTATTGCGCTTTTTGCTGTCCAATCACAAAGTCGACGATCTCTTCCACTTCATCGTCCGAAAGGAAAGCCCCTTGAACCCGGACCGGCTTGGAGGCTCCAATGGGGAGGAAAAGCATGTCTCCCCTTCCGAGAAGTTTTTCAGCCCCGCCTGTATCCAGGATGGTTCTGGAATCGATTTGAGACGATACTGCAAACGCTATCCTGGACGGAATGTTGGCCTTGATGACACCCGTTATGACGTCAACGGATGGCCTCTGAGTCGCAATGATCAGATGGATTCCTGCAGCCCTTGCCATTTGGGCCAGGCGGGTGATCGCATCCTCCACCTCATTGGAGGCAACCATCATCAAGTCGGCCAGCTCGTCCACAATGACGACAATGTATGGAAGAAGCGGCTGTACGGCATCGGATTCGGCATTATGCCTGCGCACATATTCGTTGTACCCTTCAATATTCCTTGTACCTGTATGAGAAAAGAGTTCATAGCGCCTTTCCATTTCATTCACGACTTTTTTCAGCGCCTGTGCGGCTTTTTTGGCATCCGTCACAACCGGTGCAAGCAGATGCGGTATGCCATTATATACATTCAGCTCCACCATTTTCGGGTCGATCATCATCATCTTGACTTCATGTGGTTTCGCCCTCATGAGCAGGCTGGTAATTATGCCGTTTATGCACACGCTCTTTCCGCTGCCGGTTGCGCCAGCCACAAGGAGGTGGGGCATCTTATTCAGCTCAGCCACCACCGCTTCGCCGGTGATATCCCGTCCAAGTCCAATTTGGAGCTTTGCTTCGGGTTTTTCATGCACTTTGGCCTCCAGAACCTCTCTAAGTGAAACGACTGCCACCTCCGTATTGGGCACCTCAATGCCGATTGCAGACTTCCCTGGAATCGGTGCCTCAATCCGTATATCCTTCGCGGCCAATGCAAGTGCAAGGTCATCGCTCAGGCTGACAATCCGGCTCACCTTGACGCCTGCATCCGGATGCACTTCGTACTTGGTGACAGCCGGGCCAAGGTGGACCTGAGTGACACGGGCTTTAACCCCAAAGCTGTTAAATGTCTTTTCGAGCTTGGCGGCGTTTTCGTGGATCATTCTGTATTCCTTGCTCTGATCAGCCGTGCGGGGCTTCGTCAGCAAGGTTAATGGAGGCAGCTTATAATCCTTGTTTTCCACTTCAGTGAACGTAATGGCCGGAGCTGGTTCTTCCTCCCCTGTCAAAGAAGAGGCAGGGGCATCGTTCTTCTCTTCAGGGCCTGCTTCTGGCTCTGAACCCGTTTCATATGCCCGCTCGGTAAAACTGGAAATGATCGGTTCCGGGGTATTGCCGGGCATCAAGGCCTGATCATCCACCGGCAAGGCCATTTCAGCTTCGCTCACCTTCGCATCATTGCCGGTTCGGCTTTTTCTGCCCTTGTTTCCTTCTTGTTTCCTACCCGTATTCCAATCCTTTAAATCTTGGATAAAAACATTCCATTGTGCTTTTATGAACGAGCCGGTTTTTTTTCCTGCTTTCTCAAGCATGTCACCCAGGGATTTTCCGGTGATAAGGATGATCCCGATCAGGATAAAAAAGAAACTGACTATCCTTGTCCCAAGAGAATCAAACAGGAAATGGGTGACCGAGAATAAAACGGCGCCAATCATCCCTCCGCCCAAATCATTTGTGGAGGCTTCCCCCTTAATGATTTGAAGAAAAAGGGAAAACGTATTCTTGATGACACTTGAATTGGATAGCATCCCTTTGTTCGTCATCAGATCAAACAGCCTGATGTGAGCAAGCAGCAGCATGCTGGCCAATATCAGATAGGTTCCGGCAAGCCTGGCCGTAAAAAACGCCGGCCATTCCCTTTTGACAATAAAATATCCTGCCAGCCCCATCATACCGAGAAGCCCGGCCATATACCATTCACCAAGAAAAAAATAAAACACATTCGTTATGTATCTTCCCGCAGACCCGAGTTCAATGATGGCTATCAGGCAAAGAGCAATCATCAGGATGCCTGCCAATTCATATTTCAGTATGCTTTTCACTTTCTTTGCTGTCCGGCTTCTGCGCTTTCGTTTAGCCATGTTTTCACCCAGCTTCCCCAATATATAAATGATTTTTGATCTTCGGAAATAAGAAGAAAAGCAGCCTGATTTGGGCTGCTCAAATCTAATGATATTATACCATAATTTAGCTGTTGTATCAGCGCAAATCAGGGTGAATATGGGATCCTGGCTGGATTTCCACATTTAGGTAATCTGCCGGGTTGGTACTCATCACTCTTATTACTCTATATCTTTGGCCTTCCTGCTGAACAAGAAGGGGAATACCATTCCAGGTATAAGGGATGCAAGCAGAAAACGCATCCTCTGGGGCGGGGAATATGGATTCATGCGGTACAATTGTATGAAGGATCACTGAACCAAAGCCCCTCCGTCCTGCTGTATTTTCCTTGATGCAATCAATTCATTCAGTTTGCTGATCGCCTGGCCGACACCGCCCACCTCATCAATCAGTCCAAATTTCACGGCATCAGGGCCGATGACATTTGTTCCGATGTCCCTGGTCAGATTCCCTTTTTCAAACATAAGATCCCTGAAGGACTCTTCTGAAATTCCCGAATTTCTCGTAACAAATTTGACGACTCTTTCCTGCATCTTATCCATATACTCAAAAGATTGCGGAACACCTATCACCAATCCTGTAAGGCGGATCGGATGTATGGTCATGGTTGCCGTCTCCGCGATGAAAGAATAAGAACAGGATACTGCAATCGGAACGCCGATGGAATGGCCCCCTCCCAGCACAATAGACACGGTCGGCTTGGAGAGGCTGGCTATCATTTCCGATATGGCTAGCCCCGCTTCCACATCTCCTCCTACCGTATTCAGGACAACAAGCAATCCCTCAATCTTCGGGTTTTGCTCAATGGCTACAAGCTGGGGGATGACATGTTCATACTTGGTTGTTTTATTTTGGGGCGGCAGCTGCATATGGCCTTCAATTTGGCCGATGATGGTGAGACAGTGGATGTTTGTATCCTGAGCCATCTGCGGAACATTAGTCTGTCCAAGCTGCTGTATCTTTTCAATGATGCCGGAAGGCTTTCCTTCCTGCTGTTCGTTCGGCTCTCCCATTTCCTGGCCTGTTTTGACATTGTAATCCATGGCTTCCTCCTGACAAACAAATGGTATCCATAGTATGGACAGGATAGCGGGAAACATGCAGGAAAGAAAGGAAGGCTGCCGCTTAGTGCACATGGAAAAGGAGCAGCTGCCTTGGCAGTGCTCCCATTTTTTAAACTTCCATGATGATCGGCAGGATCATTGGCCTGCGTTTTGTTTTTTCATACAGGAAATGGTTCAGCCTGTCCCTTATATCCTGTTTAATGCTTGACCACTCAAAAGAATCGCTAGAAACAGACTCGTCCACTATCTTTCTGACGATGACTGCAGCTTCCTCAATCAAATGTTCAGACTCACGGACATAGACAAAACCGCGGGAAATGATTTCTGGGCCGGCAGCAATTTTCTTTTTCTTTTTGTCCAGTGTCACCACAACCGTAAAAATGCCATCTTGTGACAGAAGTTTCCTGTCACGGAGAACAATATTTCCGACATCTCCGACTCCTATACCGTCTATCAGTACATTTCCGGCTGGAACCCTGCTGCCCATCCCCACTTTTCCGTTCTTGAATTCGATGGCTTCCCCTTTGGCTGGAATAAAAATGTGGTCTCTCGCCAGTCCAGTTTCCTGTGCCAATTTTGCATGGGAAAACAGCATCCTGTACTCACCCTGGATGGGAATGAAGTACCTAGGCTTCATGAGATTCAGCATCAGCTTCAGTTCCTCCTGGCTGCCATGGCCAGGCACATGTATTTTTCGGTTGGCTGTGCTTACGGTGGCTCCCGCGCGATAAAGAAGATCGATCGTCTTGAACATCAACGTTTCAAGCCCGGCTGATGGTGTCGCAGTAATCAGCACAGTATCGCCATTTTTTATGTTGACGTGCTTATGGTTTTGTTTCGCCATTTTTTGAAGCGCTTCTATGGGCTCGCCCATTTCTCCGGTCGATATGATGACGATTTCCTCATCCTTATATTTGCCGATGTCTTTTATTGGAATGATCAAGTCTTCATCCGCCAATGTCAGATAGCCAAGCTTAAGGGCGATTTCAAAACTTTTTTCAATGCTTCTGCCCACCACGGCTATTTTTCTGCCGTTTTCATGTGCCGCATCAAGCGCATGCTGGATCCGGATGAAATTCGATGCAAAGCAGGCAACGATGATACGGCCCGGAGCGGCATGGAAAGCCGCTGACATTTCTCGTGCGGTTACAGACTCTGAAGTAGTAAAGCCCGGCTGTTCCGCTTCAGTACTGTCGGAAAGTAGGCACAGCACTCCCGCATCGCCGAGGCTTGCCATCTTGCCGATTTCAGATCTGTACA
>DATBUB010000055.1:0-1623 GCA_036516555.1 Bacillaceae bacterium | reverse complement strand
TGATATTTCCCTTGTTTTTCTGGACATCCAGCTGCCCGGAAAATCGGGGCTTGAACTGGCCATGGAGCTGTCCCGCTCCCATTCAATGGACATTATCATGGTTACCGCCTTCCAGAACTTCGATTATATTCAAACTTCATTGAGGCTGGGCGTGATTGATTACATCACAAAGCCGGTTATTGAAGAAGAATTGAATCAAGTTTTGGCTAGATATGAAAAAATGGGCCGTTATTCAGAACAAATTATCAACGCGTTAAAAATCATCCATCAGGAATACCCCGAAAAACTGACCTTGAATTACCTTGCTTCTAAAATCCATATCAACTCCGCGTATTTGAGCAGGAAATTCCATGAAGAGGTTGGTATGGGCTTTTCCGAATATTTAAATGATTACCGGCTTAAACAGGCGCAGAAAATGCTCATTGACTATCCTGATTTAAATATCAGTACTATTTCGGATAAGTGCGGCTTCAATAGCCAGCATTATTTCAGCCAAATGTTCCGGAAAGCAACCGGCTTCTCGCCGCGCGATTATCGTATGAAGGAGTTTAAGCTTTGAAAAAGGCCAATTTCCCATATTATATTAACGGTTCCATCACTCTAGGGCTAAGCTTTGGAATTGTAAGCCTCCTTGCCAGGTGGGTGACAGGAAATACAATTCTTTCGTCCCCCGAAACCTTGATCAAATACGGCTTGCTCGGCGGAATAGGCTACGCACTCATGGGCGGCCTTTCACTTTTTCTCTTTGGATTTTTGGCAAAAAAAATCCGCCGTTGGTTCTCTGGCGGGCTGACAATCGGCGATGTCCTGAAAGAGCGTCTGTCTCCGGCAGGCTATTGGTATATGATAACGGCGATAATCCTATTAAGCCTGAACTCACTGTTCATACAAGCGATGGGTGCTGGAATCCTGATCCATACAATCTTTCCATTCCCTGTATTCCCGGGCCTTGCTCTGTTTCTTGCCTTTTGCCTGTTCATTGGCGGCATAGGCGGAATGAGGCGGATCCACAAGCTAGCCGGCATCAATGTCACACTTATTTTCGCGGCAGTGATTATCATCCCTTTGTATTTTTATATCCAGGAAGGAGTCCGGCCGGTGTTTGTCGGGATCAAGCTTTACCATCCGTATATTCTTTATTTCAAAAACAAAGAGGCCATCTGGTTTTTGTTTACAGCCATCCTCGTTGGATTTGGACAAATTGTCATTGATGGGGCCACCTGGCAAAGAGTGTTCATGATGAAAAAAGAAAAAATCCAATCGACGTTTGCCCTGACCGGATTAATATGGGCAACTGTCCCGCTCGCACTTTCTTCCCTCCTCATGATTATCATTTTTGGACGGGGTTATGAAAATATATATTCACTTGTATTTGAATTAGTGGATAAAATTCAGCCTACTATTCTAATTTTGCTGTTTGTCCTTTTTTGTTTCAGTGCCATATCGTCCGCTCTCAGCTCGGAGCTTCAGGCTACTGCCGCCTTATTCAGCAAAAATGTGATAGGGGCGGTCCGCAGCCTTACGGACGGCGGACATATGAGGATTGTTTATATTTTTTCCGGTCTCGTCTGCTTGTTTTTACTGATCGCTGTCAGCATTTTAATGCCAAGGCCTTTAGAAGAT
>DATBUB010000054.1:0-20347 GCA_036516555.1 Bacillaceae bacterium | reverse complement strand
TGGTTGGATGAAGTACCTCGAAATTCTCCAGATTCATATTTATAATCGCCTTCATAATTTTTTATTTCAATTTGAAAAAGTGTTTTCTGAGAAATGATTAACGTGTCAATTTGGAATACGGAGTGGTTAAACTCGAGGCATAAATCGTTTAATATGTACACTTCTGATTGCAGCTGAGAGGTTAATTGATCAAATATGCATTCACCCTGATAACCTTTTTCGATATTTCTGTAATGCTTCTTATCCTGTAATGATAAATTCATTCGCGTGTCCAAAAATCTAAATATTCTTAACTTATTTGAGAGAACACGGGACTTTAATTGCATGGTTCATTTCCTCTCCTATGATATTTTTTCAGTCGAGTAAGTCTATAATTCAACCTCCTCTCCAATATACCATTTGAATGAACGCCATTCTAGATTGATTCGGAATAAACGGATTGCACAAACAGTCCTATTGAACATCAAGAATAAGTGCACAAAAATACACGTA
This sequence comes from Bacillaceae bacterium, assembly GCA_036516555.1. Lineage (GTDB taxonomy): Bacteria > Bacillota > Bacilli > Bacillales > Bacillaceae_C > DATBUB01. The sequence goes on along the minus strand of DATBUB010000054.1, from coordinate 19,855 downwards.
TATATGGAAAGGAAGTGTGGAATAAGGAGGGGGCTAAATGGCAAATCCAATTGTCATAAGATCCTTGGATGAAATACAGTTTTGGTCAAGAATTATGAAGGAACATGCATTATTTTTAAGCTTGGGATTTACCCATGAACAGAAGCAATTGATTGCAGAAGCACAATATTTCATCACTCTTTTTGAACGAATAGAGGAAAAGTTGGCAAGGTTTACTGTAAACGCGGATATTAGGCAAGTTCAGGCTTTTAATAACGAGGTTTATCAAGCTGCTGTTGCCATTTGGAGTTATAAAAGAAAAGTATTAGGGCTAACTTTACGCTGTGAAATCCGGACAAATAATTATCCATTATTAGTTGACCATGTCAGCAGGGAAGCCGCATATTTTGCCAACAGATTAAAAGAGCTCAACGCAGGAAAACTTGCCCCTCAGCCTGACACGATTATCCAGGAAAATTTATTCTTTTTAAAGATTATGGCTGACCATGCTAAATTTATCGGACACCTATTAGATCCCTCAGAAAGGAAACTAGTGGAACAGGCAAGAGAATTCAGCCATGATTTTGATCAACTGGTTTTCCAGGCGGTTGATTTGGACTCCATGCGCCCACAATCTGAAACGGTTCCAATCTTGGATCAATTCTTGGATCAAAACCGTGTTTCAGTGGCATCCTTAAGGGATTTTAAGAAAACAGCTAGAGAATTAATAGGGGCTTGCCGCATTAAAAGTAATATTCATCCACTCCTGGCTGACCATACATTTAGAGAAGCGGAACGGTTTTTGGAAATTATTGATTTATTTGAGGCTCATCTATCTTGCCCAAAGCAGTAGTAAAATTCTCCTTAGTAATAGGTTGCGTTAGCGGATGAGTGAATAGCTGCTAACTGTTCTATAATGTGGTCATTCTTGAACAACAAACAGTATAAAGGGGCATTTCGCACACCACAGTTCTTTTCAAAGGCTCTTAAACTTTTTGCGAGGCCACTGAAAAAATCTCTTTGAATCCCGTCAATCAATTGTAGAATATCTTCTGTGGAAGCATTTTGTATTCCCGGATTTTTGCCGTTACAACTGGCTAAGATGAGTGTTACTGAATAATAGAAAAGCCAGGACGATTACTTTCATTTGAATTCAGTCCTCAAAACGTTAATCTCATTACGTTCAAGGCTCTCAACCGAATCGGTTGGGGGCCTTTTTTATGTAAAAAGGTGTTCTGGTCAAATTTTGGTCAAGAAAACATTCTTGAGCCACTTTTAGTCACTACGAATTATAGAGTTGGAGAGCATTCATTACTCAGCGGTCAGTACTATTGGTATTTATAGCTTATCCAAACGAATAAACAATTTTAAAAAAGATGGCGATTTGTCAGTGAAAATTAATTTGGATGAACGGAACCATCTATTTTATTCGATGAACAAAAAATGCAGGTTTTTCCAGGTTCGCCAAATTAGGCTTTTGTATCAGGAACAATACCCATCTATCGTACATAACTTGGTGAGGAGTATCAAAGCATTTAATGTATTAGCCTGGTATACAGTTCTTTTTCAATTAAACTCGGCAGTCCCCGTTTCAAGTTGCTGGAACTATTCTAATGTGTTGGAGGAGGAATAGAAAATGAATGATTTCCAAAATGAACTTCAATTGTTGAATGTCGGCGATTTCCAAGCGACTCAGGCAGTCCCTTGGGATCAAAATCAGTACTTTACTGAGGATCGACAATTCATTGGTTCGGGATTTGGTTTTGGCCAATGCTTTAGTTGTTTTAGCTGTTTCAGATGCTTTAGCTGTTTCAGCTGTTTTAGTTGCTTTAACTGCTTTAACTGCTTCAGTTGTTCTCGTTGCTCACGCTGCTCACGCTGTTCCAGATGCGGCGGCGGTCGCTGCGGCGGTGGAGACAGGTAAGCCGGTTAATAGTTTAGTTTTCTATTTGAAAAGGACTCCTGCATTGTTGCAGGGGTCTTTCATTATAAGATGAGACATAACGGACAAATTTCTGTACATACGATGGTAGTGGCACTGATAGTGAACATTTATGGTCACAGGGGTAAGGAGGAGAGAGATGGCAAATTTGAACCCTTCTATGCGTCTAAAAGTGAAAAGGGACACGTTTTATCTCCCTGAACCAAACAGAGGTGTGTATTTTCGAAACAACGTAAGTTCATTCCGTATCGAAGGCAGTGGGATCGATCAGTGGGTTGAAAAGTTGTTGCCGATGTTCAATGGGGAGTACACGTTAGGGCATTTGACTAACGGATTGCCTGGCCCATATCGGGATCGGGTATATGAAATTGCAGAAGTGCTGTATGCGAATGGGTATGTTCGTGATTTAAGCCAGGACCTTCCGCATCAATTGCCGGATTATCTTATAAAAAAGCAGGCATCTCAAATTGAATTTGTGGACAATTTAGTTGGTTCTGGGGCAGCCCGTTTTCAAGTCTTTCGTCAGGCCAAAGTGCTGGCAGTTGGCTCTGGCCCTATTTTACATTCATTGGTTGCTTCTTTGATTGAGTCCGGTTTGACTAAGGTCCAAGTGCTAATCACAGACGAGGTTCCGACCAATAGACAGAGATTAAAAGAACTCGTGGAACATGCACGAAAAAAGGACCCAGAGGTTGACTTAAAGGTGGTTCCGAAAAAGAAGGAGAGTTGGCGAGAAATCGTGAAGCCCTTTGATTCGATTTTGTATGTGAATCAGGAGGGAGAACTAGAGAAGCTTAGACATCTTCATACAGTGTGCAGGGAAGAGAAGAAAAAGTTTCTCCCCGCTATATGCCTGCAGCAGGTAGGTTTAGCAGGCCCATTCGTACACCCGGATTCCGAGGTGTGTTGGGAGACAGCGTGGCGGCGTTTACACCATTCTGTCTTATTCAAAAGGGAGCAAACCCCTCCATTCTCTGCCACACCTGGATCGTTGCTAGCCAATGTGATCGTATTTGAGTTGTTTAAAGAGGTTACAGGAATTATGGATTTGGAACAGAAGAACAGGATTTTTCTTCTGGATTTGGATACATTGGAGGGAAGCTGGCATTCGATTATGCCTCATCCATTAGTAACAAGAGGTAAATCTGCGGAATGGGTTGAAGATGTCGAAAGCCGGCTCCAAATAGGCTTGGAGAAAGTTGAGTCAGGTAAATTGCTTCTTTATTTCAACCGGTTGACATCAGAGGTATCGGGAATCTTCCATATTTGGGAGGAAGGAGATTTAAAGCAGCTTCCGTTAGCTCAGTGCCGCGTTCAGGCAGTAGACCCGTTGTCGGAGGGGCCAGCTGAGTTGATGGAAGACATTATCTGTTCGGGTTTGACTCATGAGGAGGCACGAAGAGAAGCAGGACTAACTGGGATTGAAACGTATGTGTCGCGAATGGCCCGTTTGATCGTTAATACTCTGCCGCTAAATAAAAATGTTGATGGAATTTTAGCAGTACCGGAGGAAATGGTCGGGGTTGGAGCTGGGGAATCGTTTGTGGAAGGTGTAGGCCGTGGGTTGCAAAAGTGTTTGGCAGAGGAGCTTAGCAAGCAACAACTTAATCAGAAGTATCCTGTTTCTCGAGTACAGCTGAGTTTTATAGAAGATGAGAGATGCCGGTTCTATTTAGAGGCACTGACTATTATGCAGGGGGCACCAATCATCGGAACAGGTAAGGAAGTATCCGGTTTTCCTGCAGTATGGGTAGGTACGAAAGGTGGATGGTATGGCAGTGCAGATTTAAATATAACAATGGCGTTACGGAGGGCGTTACAGCAGGCACTTATCAATGTGCAAAACAAATCGGATTCCTCTAATGAACCAGCCTGTGAGGCAACGTCCGTACATTTGGAAGAGAAGATGCCGGCCAGTCTTAGCATTCCTGCGTGTGAAGAGAGGATCCAAGCGGACATCCTGCAAGGAGCCATGGAAACATTGAAACGGAATGGAAAACGGATCTTAGTATTCGAATTGGGGCTTGAGCCTGTTTTTAAGGAGCAACTGGACGGAGTTTATGGTGTTTTGCTGCGAGAGGAGGAATCACATTGAGTTCCTTCGTATTGGTTGTCGGAGAAGGGGTGCTGGCGGACCGTGTAAGCGAAGAACTGTCATCACACCATCTGGTGATTCGTAAGTCCAGCATTGAGGAAGGGATTCCAAGAAATACGGATTTGGCCCTTTTTTTGGATGATGGTTGGGAACCCTCTGTTCATCAACACGCAGATGAAATGTTACGAAAAACCGGTACTCCCTGGCTCAGAGGCTTCGTCTCATTTGGAGAAGGTGTAATTGGTCCGCTCGTACGGCCAGGTGCAGCAGGCTGCTCTCAATGTGCGGACATGAGACGTCTCATGGGCGGACGTGACCGCATTGAGATGTGGGATGTGAAACAAAGGCTGGCTGTGGCCGGAGGAATGGGAAGTGACCCGTGGGCTTCAAATACCGGACTTTTGCAAATGGCTTACCTGATTGAGGTTGAGGTACAGAATGTATTACAAGGCGATCAGGCTTATTCGGAAGGTAAGGTATATCTAATTGACTTGAAAACACTGAAAGGCTCATGGCATTCTTTTCTGCCCAACCCGTTGTGTCCGGTCTGTGGCCGATTACCAGACGACTCACAGACATTAGCCCGAATTTCACTGCAGCCAAGTCTGAAAATCAGTTCCAGCAGTTTCCGCTGCCGTCCGTTGGAGGAGATGAAAAAAGCTATTGTCAAAGACTATCTGGATAATCGTACTGGCCTTTTGAACAGTAAAATGTATGACCTGGTGACTCCATTTGCTGATGCGAGTGTCAATCTGCCTATGTTTGCCGGTGACGAGGGAACAGCGGGCCGGACTCATTCGTACGAAGAAAGCGTGTTGACGGCCATTTTAGAGGGGTTGGAGCGGCACTGCGGTTTAGAGCCACGTGGCAAACGGACAGTAATCCATGATAGTTTTCGCAACCTGGGAAATCAAGCGCTCAATCCATTGAAGGCAGGCGTACACACAAAGGAACAATATGCGCAGCCTAGTTATCCATTTAAATCATTTGATCCTGATCGTTCTATTAATTGGGTATGGGGTTATTCGTTGTTAGAAGAGCGTCCAATCCTTGTCCCAGAGCTCCTTGCCTACTACAGTGTTGGATGCGGGTCACAAGGTTTTGTTTATGAAACTTCCAATGGATGTGCGTTAGGAGGAAGTTTAGAGGAGGCCATTTTCTACGGAATTATGGAGGTGGTCGAGCGTGATTCATTCCTGATGACTTGGTACGCAAAGCTGCCCCTTCCGAGACTGGATCCTTTTTCAGCTGATGACCAGGAGCTGGAATTAATGGTCGAACGGATGCGGGCGGTCGCTGGATATGATTTGTATTTGTATAACTCCACGATGGAACACGGTATTCCAAGTATTTGGGCAATGGCTAAAAACAGAAAGGAAAAGGGATTGAATCTCATCTGTGCGGCGGGGGCTCATCTGGATCCGGTACGGGCGGTGAAAAGCGCGGTTCACGAGCTCGCTGGCATGATGCTGAACCTTGATGAAAAATTTGAGGCTAACCAGAAGGATTATGAAAGAATGCTGCATGATTCTTCCCTGGTGCGGCAGATGGATGACCACGGTATGCTGTACGGTTTGCCGCAAGCAGAAGAGCGCTTAAGCTTTTTGTTTGACGACAATGGCCCAATGCGAACGTTTAAAGAGGAGTTTAAGTGGAAGTCGAATCATACGGATCTTACCGGTGATTTGGAAGACATCCTTCAGGTGTTCCGTCAGTTAAACCTTGATGTAATAATAGTAGACCAGACGACACCGGAAACGATACGAAACGGATTGTATTGCGTAAAAGTATTGATTCCGGGGATGCTGCCGATGACATTCGGTCATCACCTTACCCGCCTGACAGGGCTAGAGAGGGTATTCCGAGTCCCTATGGAGCTTGGGTATACGAATAAACCATTAACACCAGAACAACTCAATCCATATCCGCATCCGTTTCCTTAAGCAGTGATTAGGAGGTAGAGGATGAGTCTTGAAGATTTTCTGTACAATCTGCATTTTGATATTGATAAGGCAAATCAGCCGAGCTGGGAAACGGATTGGGAGGATGCACCGCTTGCATATAAACTCTACGATGGATTACCGGTTGTACCATTGTCCACAGAAGTACCATTGACGCTTACCGGAGGAGAACCTCCCGCAAGACTGGACCTTAATAGAGTCGGTCATTTTCTCTGGTATGTATTCGGTTTGACTCAATTGAGCCAATCAGTCTTTCCAATGGATCCTACAGAGCAAGATTTACACCCTTTGCAGTCGTATCGGCGGTATGCTCCTTCTGGTGGAGCGTTGTACCCTAACGAATTGTACGTGTATTTGAAGGTAGAGGGACTCCCTGATGGAGTCTACCATTATGATGTAGCACACCATAGCCTGGTATTGCTGCGGGAGGGGAACTTCGATTCCTATTTAGCCAAGGCTCTGGGTAATCGGTGCGACATCTCCTCGTGTTTTGGTACTGTCTTTGTGTCGACAATGTTCTGGAAAAATTTCTTTAAATACAACAACTTTGCGTATAGACTCCAAGGGTTGGATGCCGGTGTGCTGATTGGACAGTTAATGGAGGTAGCGAAACGGTTTGGCTTCGCCTCAGGTGTATACTTTCAATTTCTAGATACCGCAATCAATCATCTGCTTGGACTATCCGAACTGGAAGAGAGCGTGTATAGTGTTATCCCGCTATCGGTGGAAGCCACCATCTGGTCTGCAAACGGAAGGGGCCTATACAATAATGTTATATCGGAGGAATTGAGACAAGAGCTGCCAACAATTCAACCAAAACATTTCGAGCGGTCCCTTAGTGTCAAAGACTATCCGATGATAACTGCGATGAACGAAGCTTCTAAGCTGGATTCCACATGTTCATTTCGGGTGATCGAGGGGAGGGCAATTCCTGAACGTTTGGAACGCGCGGTGGCATTGCCTCATATAAAGTCCCTGTCGTATGATCTGGCCGAGGCTTGCAGAAACCGTTTTTCTCCCGACATGGACTTCGTTTTGGAGAAGGTGAGTCAACAACAACTGGCCTCTCTTCTCCTAGAGGCAACGGCTTCTTTTTCATACAGAAATGATTTGGAAGAAGCATATAGGAGTAATGGCCCTCGTGTAACCATTTACAGCTGTTTATATAATGTCGAAGGTATTTCAAATGGGGCGTATTATTATGACAGCACAAAGAACATGTTAAGAGAAATATGCCCAGGAGACCATCGACTCCATTTGCAGACTGGAATGTCTCTGGATAACGTGAATTTGCTCCAGGTGCCACTTTGCCTGCATGTGGCTGGTGACAAGGATTTCTATAAAACAGAACTAGGATACAGGGGCTACCGAATCCAACAGATGGAAGCAGGCATGCTCGTGCAACGATTGCTTTTGGTTGCGTCAGCTCTCGGGATGGGAGGGCACCCGCTTCTTGGATTTGACGCGAATGTAAGTGATGAACTCTATCAAATGGCTCAACAAGGAAAGACCAGCCTAATCCAAATCCCAATTGGTCCCTATCGCCCTCGTCCTTGGCTAAGGGGAAGTTTGCACAGCTAATTTAGGGTCAATATGGAGGAAAAGCTATTTATCTTGTGAGGGACTAAATAATGAGTAAATAACAAGAAGGTTTTTTATGCAGATGTTGAGGAAGTCATAACCACACCCATATTTTTGCTGATATTCACTAAATCGAAAAAAAGCCTGATAAATCAGGCTTTCAGTAAATTAATTTAAAGAACGTAATAAATACGGACTAATGAGGCACGCCGTGCATCTCTGTTCTCGAAGTGTTAGGATGGCACGCAAAGGACCTTCCTAATATTTGTAAAGGGTCTTTATTATATTTATAACCGGCATTCAGGACCGTGGAGGAAATACCATAGGAAACAGTCCTATGGAACAGCAAGAACAAAGGAAAAAAATACATGTATATTACGAAAGGGAAAAGTGAAATAAGGAGAGGGCAAAAATGGCAAGTTCTTGTCCAAGACTCTCAACCGAGTTGGTTGGGGGTCTTTTTTTGTTCTTTTTGCCTATGTTCCTAACCAAAGGTATTCTAATCAATTATTAATCTTTCTCTCAATCGTTATTAGCTTTCGGCAGGTACATTACAGGTAATCGATCATTTCAAGGAGGAGTTTTTGATGAAGATTGTAATGGTACCGTCTGGGTTTAAGGAATGCCTGGATGCAGAAGAGGTAGCAGTGGCGATGGCCCGGGGAGCAAGACGGTTTGATGAAGAAATAGATGTGGAAGTGGTGCCGATGATCGACGGGGGAGAAGGCTTTGCAAAAACGATTGTGAGCTTGAAGTCCGGTGAATTGATCTATAAACAAGTGACGGGCCCTGTAGGCACAAAAATCATAAGCCACTTTGGGGTTTTTGCCGAAAATAACAAGCGCACAGCTGTAATTGAAATAGCTGCTGTGGCAGGATTAAAGCTAGTTCCTCGGGAACTTAGGAATCCCTTGAAAACCACCACATTTGGCGTTGGTGAGCTGATTCGTGCAGCACTTGATCTGGGGGTCGACAATATCCTTATCGGCTGCGGGGATTCCGGTACATCTGATGGCGGTTCGGGAATGGCCCAAGCCTTGGGTGTAAGATTTCTGGATCAAGATCAAAAGCTGGTGCATGTTCAGGGAGGAGAAGATTTGCTGAAGGTCTCGGATATGGATGCAGCCTTTCTGGACAAACGTTTGGCGGAAGTCTCCATCGATGTGGCCTGTAACTGGAAGAATGTGCTTTGCGGGGAGAGAGGGGTCGCAAGGGTTTTTGGCCCGCAAAAAGGGGCCTCTGCAGAGCAAGTCGAAACATTATCGGCTGCCCTAGAGCATTATGCCGCTCTAATACATAAAGAGCGAGCCCTGGATGTCCGGTTTTTGCCTGGAAGCGGAGCATCCGGCGGCCTGGGAGCCGGCCTGGTCGCCTTTGCGGGGGCGACCCTGCACCCTAGATTCAATATCATTAAGGATTATATCAATATTGAAGAAAAAATTGCAGGAGCGGATATTGTCCTCACCGCGGAGGGCAGCCTTGATTTCCAAACACCTGACGGGAAAATACCTGCAGAGGTGGCAAGGATAGCGAAGAAGCATGAAATTCCTGTTATAGCCATCACGGGAACGATCGGAAAGGGTGCAGATTTGAACTACAAGGCCGGCATCGACGCCTATTTAAGCATTATTCAAAAGCCGGCAACATTGGAAAAGGCGATCAGCAAAGCGCCGCAATGGATTGAAGATAGCATTGAAACTGTCCTTCGCCAGGTGAACATCGGATTGCTGATTGCAGGCAGGAGAATGGATCATGGGAGGAGGGTGCCATCATGATTACGAGAACAGAAAAATACAGGCGCAGACATAGTCTTGCAGCTGCTTTGGCTGACAGGTTTTCAACAGCAGTCCTCGGGATTGTCAGTGCACATGTCTTCTACCTGATGATCATCGCGTCTGCCTCCCAGCTGGGGTATGCTGCCAAGATTTCTCTATTTGCTTTCCTTTCTGCTATGACCTTATGGGTTGCGACAAAAATGTCTGCGGGATGGGTGGCAGTATCTCTCCTTGTCTTTATTGTATTGTTTAAGGCGGGAAAACCCGCACTTCTCTACGACTCTCTTTCAGAGGAAATTGTCTGGCTGATGATAGGCGCTTTCATCATAGGGGAAGCGGTTAAACAATCCGGACTTGCAACGCGTTTCAGTGAAATCATCGTAAGGTTTTCCAAAAGCAGAAATCAACTGATCTCGGGTATTTCCGCAGCATTATTTGCCTCTGCCTTTTTCATCCCTTCCACATCTGGAAGGGCGGCTCTCTCCATGCCGATGCTCAAGCAGTTAAGTAGCAGGTTATCACCCAGGGAACAGAGTGTGCTTGCTATCATCGTACCAGTCGTCATTTTAATGAGTACATCCGCTACGTTGATTGGGGCTGGCTCCCATCTGATTGGAATAGGGTTATTGGAATCAACAGCGGGCCAGTCCATCTCCTTCATTCAATGGCTTATTTGGGGAGTGCCGTTTGCACTATTTATTACTGTCTTGTCAGTCGTTATGATTAAGATAGTGCTTTGGCCGAAAGAAGCAGGGCAGGAAATGGAATACCAGCCAAGCAATCCTGTCATTTTACAGAAAAAGCCGTTGGAAAAGAACGAAAAAAAGACATTGGCCGCCATTTTCCTTTTGATGGGCGGCTGGCTGTCCGAAAGCATACATGGGTATGATATTGCATTCATTACATTATTGGGAGCGGTGCTTGTCATGCTGCCAAGCTATGGGGTGATTACCTGGAAACAAGGGATAAAGGCGGTATCGTGGAATCTCATTCTGTTTGTAGCTGCTGCAACAGCACTGGGGCAGGTGATGGTTGAGAACGGGGTCGTCTCCTGGATAGAAAAAGGAATGTTCGGCTTTCTTCGCTTGTTTGGTGATGCACCCGATTGGGCGGTTGTCACCATTATTTTGCTGGTGACCGTGACAAGCCACCTGTATATCACTTCCCATACGACCCGGGCGATTGTCTTTATTCCGAGCTTTATATTATTTAGCCAAAGTATCGGAATGAACCCGGCAGCCGTGGTTTTTTTATGCTTGATCGGAATGAATTATTGCATAACCGTACCGGTCAGTTCCAAAGCATTGCTGCTTTTTTATGAAGAAGGCGAGATTTCCTATGATGCCCGGAAGCTGGCCAAAATCAGCGCTATCCTCATGCCGGTTTACATCATGGCAATGCTCTTATTTTATTTTACGTACTGGCACTGGACCGGATTGCATTTATAGATGAGGTGAGAAAATGCCGGAACATATTTTGATTGTGGAAGATGATGACAAAATAGCACGAATTATCCAGCTTGAACTGGAATATGAAGGCTACGAAGTAAGCATTGCACACAAAGGCCGGGAAGGGTTGGCCTTGCTGGAAAACAAAAAAATCGATTTGGTCATATTGGATGTCATGATCCCCGAATTGAATGGAATGGAAGTATTAAGGCGAATCAGGCAGGAAAATAACGATATTATTGTCATTATGCTGACGGCACGAAGCTCGGTGTATGATAAAGTGAACGGCCTGGATCTCGGAGCCAATGATTATATGACGAAACCATTTGAAATTGAAGAGCTGCTGGCGCGTATCCGGACGAACCTCCGCTTTAAGCGAAAGAGCGAACCGATGATGGATCAGGCGATCCGGAAGGTCGGCTCAGTTGAAATCGATACAAATACACGGGAAGTATACAAAAACGGGGAATTGGTGGATGTCACCCCAAGGGAGTATGACTTGCTTCTATACTTAATGACAAACAAGAACCGTGCCCTGGAACGCGAACAGATTTTAACAGAAGTGTGGGGTTATGACTATTATGGTGACACCAATATCGTAGATGTTTACATCCGCTATTTAAGAAAAAAATTAACCGACTCCAAGGATGAACCCTTTATTCAGACTGTCCGCAGTGTCGGTTATATGATAAAGGATTAGCCGCATGAGATTGCAGACGCGAATACAGTTATTTACGACGGCAGTATTGATTGTGTTGCTGCTGGCTGCCAATACAAGCATTTATTTTATTTTTAAAAATACAAGTATTTCATCAGAACAAAACCGTTTGTCTAACACCTCCAGCCATATCCTTAAAGAAATGAACGAGAAGCCGGAGGTTCCGATGGAAACCATGCTTCAAGCATATCTCCTGAGCGATGGACTCATACGGATTGCTGAAAAGGGAAGAACCCACACTGTTCAGGTTTATACAGACAGTGCCTACCGTCACATCCCGTCCGGCTATCACGACGAACAGTACGAAGGGATAATAGAGTATAAAGACTCTATTTTTGCGCTCGTCTCCATACCTGCTATCAATGAAAAGGGAGAAATCATCAGTCTGCAGCTTATTGAAAATATTGATGTTCTTTATGAAAACATACAGGAATTAAAATGGGTGCTGGTGATAACGTCCATCGTTGTGATCATCATTTTATATGCCACGAGCGGTATTGTTGGCAGATTGATTCTTTTGCCTATACAGCGTTTGACAACAACAATGAGCACGATTGAAAAGAAAGGATCGTTTGAGAAAATTGTAGTCGCCGGAGATTCAAGGGATGAAATGAATGAGCTGGCCATGACCTTTAATCGGATGATGGCAAAGCTGGAAGATAGCTACATAAAGCAGGAGCAATTTGTTTCGGATGCTTCACATGAGCTGAAAACCCCTTTAACGGTCATAAACAGTTATATAAAAATGTTAAAACGCTGGGGGAAAGAGCGGCCGGAAGTGCTTGAGGAAGCCATCCACTCAATTGAAACCGAATCGCGGCGGATGAAGTACTTGACCGAGCAGCTGCTGGAGCTGGCAAATTTAGAAGAAACGGTGGAATACGGTAAGGAAGTGGCGGATCTGGGTGCTGTCGTTGAAAGTACGGTAAAGCGGCTTCAGCCGACCTTTAAACATACAATCCGCTTCATCAATTATTCGGACTGCAGCTATGTGAAAATCCATGAACAAAGCTTTGTGCAGCTCTTAGTCATACTGCTGGATAATGCCAATAAATACAGTGATGATGACATAACCGTGGAATTGACCGAAGCCAACGGCTGTGCAAGTATTGCGGTGAAAGACAGAGGGGCCGGAATACCGGCAGACGTGCAGCCTTTTGTCTTTGACAGGATGTTCCGTGTGGACAAAACTAGAAGCCGAAAAACGGGGGGAACAGGCCTGGGCTTATCAATTGCAAAAAAGATTGCAGAACAGCATGACGGCAAAATCATCCTTGAAAGTGCAGAAGGGGCGGGTTCGAATTTCATCGTAACCCTTCCAAAGCTGGAGGTGTAGAACGGTGAGAGTAAAGTTGTTGCTGATTGGCTTTATTACGCTGGGATTATTGTTCGCTTTGTTTCAATTTTTCATCCATGACTCATCAGCGGCCATATCTGAAAAAGAAGCACGGAAATTGGCTGCAGAACTCTATGGGGGCAAAGTACTTGCGTCCGAAAAGGAAAACGGAAACTTCCAAATGACACTTGAAAACAGTAAGGGAGTTTATCGTTTGGTTATGGACGGAAAAACGGAAAAGATCCTGGACATAAAAACCATTGAAATAAAAGAGGGTTTGTTGACAGTCGAAGAAGCGAAAGCGAAGATTGAGGCCGAATTGAAGGGGAAAGTTAAACACATAGAGAAAGTGGCGAAACAGGGCGAGGAGCTGGCAAGAGCCATCGTGGAGAAAGGGAATAAACGATATTCAGTGGAATTTGACCTGGCGGAAATAAGAGTCTTGGCATCAACCGAGCTCCCGGGCGATCCAGGGATTGGCGGAGGCGGTAAAGATGCGGGCGGTGAGGAGAAGATCAGCGGAGAGAATTCTGCCGGAATATCGGAACAGAAGGCAAAAGAAATAGCTTTGCAGCAAGCCGGCGGAACCGTCACACACATTGAAAGGACAACAACCCAAAAAGGGGATCATTACAAAGTCACCATCGATAGCCAGACAGAGGTTGTCCACGTTTATGTTCAGGCGGCGACGGGCAACGTCTCATCCGTATCAACAACGACAAAAGCACAGCCGGATGATGATGGCGATGATGACGATGACGACGATGATTAATGTGGCATGTTGAAAATCATAAAATGTTTTTAAGGCACTCAGCAACATTGGCTGGGTGTCTTTTTTGTCTGTGAAAACCGATTAAAGGCAAACACTGTTTATTTGAGTCGGTTGCGGGAACGATAATGGTACATATTTGGAGAAACTTAGCATTAGAAAAGTCAACGAAATTGCATTAGAAAACGGAGGTCAGTATATGGGCGGAGAACGTTCTGAAGCAAGCCGTAATCTATGGTCAGGGGTTTTGTTTGGTCTCGGACTGGTTGCTTTTATCGATGAGGCCGTATTTCATCAGCTGCTGCATTGGCATCACTTTTACGATAAATCCACAACGGATGTGGGACTCGTATCGGATGGCCTGTTCCACGCCTTCAGCTGGTTTGCCACTGTAGCAGGCTTGTTTATGCTTGCCGATCTTCGCCGGCGCAATGCGTTTTGGCTTACCAGGTGGATGGGCGGAATGTATGTGGGATCGGGCGGCTTTCAGCTTTACGATGGCATCGTTCATCATAAACTGATGCGGATCCATCAAATCCGTTATGTGGACAATGTGGTGGTGTATGATGTGGTGTGGAATATCGCGGCTCTTATCCTGATTGTCATCGGATTGACTCTGATTTCCTGGACACGGAACAAAAGCAAAAAAAGGGATGAACACATGAGATGAATGACCATAGACATATTCATCAAATCGGCCAGTCTGGCATGGAGCATGCGATGGGGATCTTGCCGCAGCTTATTTTGGCCATGCCGTTTTTGCTGGTACTGATCGGATACCTATTTGCTGTTATTTATTCCAGCCGCCGATATAAGCCATGGCCGATCTACCGTACGGCGTGCTGGATCCTGGGGGTCCTCTTGGCGCTCATTTCCGTTGCCGGCCCCCTGGCAGAGCGGGCACATTCTGATTTCACCTTTCATATGATCGGCCACTTGCTGCTGGGGATGCTGGCCCCTTTGCTGCTGGTTCTGGCCGCCCCCATTACGTTACTTTTGCGGACGCTGAGCATCCCAAAGGCGCGGCGCTTAGCCCATTTCCTGAGGGGCAGGCTGTCACGCCTGTATACCCATCCTGTTTTTGCCTCCGTGCTGAATATAGGCGGCCTTTGGCTGCTGTATACAACAGAGTTGTTTTCGATGATGCACGAACATACCCTTTTGCATATCCTGATCCATTTTCATGTGTTTGCGGCCGGCTATTTATTCACCGTGTCCATGATTTACACCGATCCGGTTGCGCACAGGCTTTCGTTTTTATACCGTTCGATTGTATTGGTTCTTGCCTTGGCGGCGCATGGAATTCTATCCAAATTCATCTATGCCAATCCTCCAGCCGGTATACCCGTGGAACAGGCAGAGCGCGGGGGCATGCTTATGTATTATGGGGGAGATGCTGTCGATGTAATCATTATTTTTATTCTTTGCCTCCAATGGTATCGTGCGGGACGGCCTAGAGTTTCCAGTCGTAATTCTGTGGCCGCGCAGACGGAATGAGTGAGTTTTTTGGATGGAAAAGGAGCGGTTTTTTGTAAAAAGAGATTGTTAGACCTGGTAAAAAGCCGTCCTATATCATGTTTTGACCAATTTCCGAGACCTTGATCCGTAATTCCGTGACTTTCATAATTAATTCGGTAACTTTCAGGATAATCCGGTAACATTTTAATTAATCCCCAACTTTCTAAATAAAACTGTTCTTTCGATTATTCCGGTAACTCCCGATCCTATACGAAGTCGAAAGGATTCTCTTAAAAAAACGATCCCCGCACCCATAACGGATGCGGGGATTGAATTTTATTTTTCCTGCGCGGACTGATCCTCTTCGTCTTCCTTCAGCTGGAAGCGGAAGTGGCATGTACCTTCTTTCAGAATGTACTGGTCATGCACAACTTCAAATTTCGGGTTAAAGCCTCTTGCGATAGACGGATCGATCATATGGCAATACAGGATTCCGTACTCACCCATCCCGTCCTTTTTCCACTGTTCTGCGAATGCGCAGCGGGTAAAGGTCTGCTCAATTTCCGTCGGATGAAAAAGGGTCTCGTATTCGAACAGATCGCTGCGGCCCATATCGTAGTTGGAAAGGTAATGGTCCTTATCGTTCGGCTCCTTTCGGACGGCGGCACGGCGGGCAATGTCGCGGCCCCTCTCTTCTCCGAAGGTACCGACGCCTCTCATGATGGCCTGCTGTCCTTCTTCGCCGTATTGGTCAACAACGGCTTTGGAGATTTGGGCAAAAATTTTCGCCATCATTCCGTACATATTGATTTCCTCCAGGCCAGCCTGTTTGCGGGCTGCGGAGTACAATTCAAATGTCTGTTCAATGATTTCCTCGCCGGCGAGACGGTCATGCGTAAACAAGGCGTCAGCGCCGAGCTCCCCACTCGCAGAGCGGATGTCCCGCACCTGCTCTTCCGTGACTGCCTGTATTCCTTGTGCAACTAGTGTATCTCCCTGCTCTCCAAAAGCCTCATTCACCGAATCCGAGACATGCTTATACAGCTTAGCTGTAATGGCAAACATGGATACGGGCTCAAGGCTTTGATCGGATGGTACTGGCTTGCTCATCTATATTCACTCCCTTAGAAATGGAAACCAACTTTCAAAAAATAAGTATTCCTATACATCATAATACCATAAAAAAAGGCGTCTTTTCGAGAGTCTGGACCTATATTTTTGCCTGTAATGAAAAGGAAAGGCCGGCATGCATGAGATCTTCCTGTTCGTTGAAAGCTAATGGCAGGGAGGCTGAGAAATGTGAGTGTGGTGACAACGTTTGAAAAAAGGAAACGGGAGAAACAGCTGAAGTATGAGCGAAAGCTGTTGCGTGAATTGTCCATAGACGGATTAAAGAAAAGCATCGTGGTCCACTTCAGTGCAGCCAGGATCCGTTCAAGCCTTCTGATCGAAGAGGGGATGGAAGAAGCCTGTTTTGACGTGGCCATTGAGGCCTATCTGACCGGCGGTGATTTCAGCCGATTTGCTGCATATGGTGAGGATATGGAATCGGCAAAAAAACGATGCCGGAGAGAGATTCGGCATTTTACCGATACGCTCTTTAATTTTTGGCTATATTACGATTATGGAATGAATTCTCTCCAGGAAGAATCGATTTATTTTGCATGCGAGCACTTCGTGGATTACTGGTGGAAGGAAGGATATGACCGAGGCGTCCGGCGCCGGAAGCTCCGCCTTACCTGATTTTTTGTTCTAAAAACACCCCTTGTCCCATATGCTTTCTATAGCTGAGGATATAGAGGGGAAGATTTGCATGGGACGAAAAGCGAAAGTGACGCTCTTCTCGATCGGTGCCGCCTTGTTGTTCCTGATATTTCAATTTGAATTGCTGCCGAAAGACTCGTTTGACTCATGGAACCTTCCGCTTTCGGGAAAAATCATTTATTTGGACCCGGGGCACGGCGGTCCGGACGGCGGTGCCGGGGACAAGGAAGCCATGGAAAAAGACATCGCCCTGAATGTGTCACATAAGCTGAGGGATTACCTGCAGGAGCAGGGGGCTCTCGTGATGATGACAAGGGAGGATGACACCGATCTGGCTGAGTCAGGGACAAAGGGCTTAAGCCGGCGAAAAACAGAGGATTTGAAAAAACGGCTGAAAATCATCAATGAATCGGAAGCGGATCTGTTTCTGACCATTCACCTGAACGCGATTCCATCGCCAAGATGGAGGGGAGCGCAAACCTTCTATGCCCCTCATTTGACTGAGAACAAAAGAGCGGCGAAATTTATTCAGGATGAGCTGGTCGTCAGCCTTGAAAATACAGATCGGGAAGCAAAGATCATTCAGAACATTTATTTGCTTAAGCATGCCAAAAAACCGGGCGCGCTGGTGGAGATCGGCTTTTTATCCAATCCCGAGGAACGCAGAAATCTGCAAAAGGATGAGTATCAGACGATGGTGGCTGAAGCCATTTATAGAGGTGTGCTCCGCTTTTTTACTGAAGAGGAAACAATGGAGTAAGACTGTTCCCAAGAGGCAATCCGGTATCCCGGGTTGCTTCGGCTGTATCTCCTATGGATAAGCGCCTTCCCGGTTGAATGGGACACTTTATGTTATACTAAGCACAGAATACATCGAAACCAGAGAAGGACGGTGCAGGCAGTGTTAACCGAACAGCAAGTTGTTGAATTATTGGGAGAAGTCCAAGATCCATTCCTACATAAATCATTGAAAGAAACGAACGGCATCACAGAAGTAAAGATAAAAGAAGAAAAGGCGCATGTAAGTGTAAAAGTGGCCATTGCCAAGACGGGCACAGCTGAACAAATGCAGCTCCAGACGAAGGTTGTTGACATCCTGAAGAAAGCAGGAGCAGCTACTGTGGGGATCCGCTTCGAGCAATTGAATGAGGAAGAGCTTGAAAAGCATCGTGCTGCGGGAAATTTGGAGGATGACAGCAGCAACCTGCTTTCTCCGAACAGCAAAACGACCTTTATTGCAGTAGCCAGCGGAAAAGGCGGAGTCGGAAAATCCACTGTATCCGTCAACCTGGCAGTGTCCTTGGCCCGTCTCGGGAAAAAGGTCGGCCTTATTGATGCCGATATTTACGGCTTCAGCGTACCGGACATGATGGGCATCACCACACGTCCGCTCGTTCGCGGCAACAAGATCATCCCCGTAGACCGGTTTGGTGTAAAAGTCATCTCCATGGGCTTTTTTGTAGAGGATAATGCGCCAGTTATATGGCGCGGGCCGATGCTCGGAAAAATGCTCAACAATTTCTTTACCGAAGTGGAGTGGGGCGACCTGGACTACTTGCTGCTCGACTTGCCTCCAGGCACAGGTGACGTGGCACTGGATGTTCACACGATGCTCCCAAGCTGCAAGGAAATCATCGTCACTACACCGCATCCGACAGCGGCTTTTGTAGCAGCGCGGGCCGGAGCAATGGCACTCCGTACAAACCATGAAATCCTTGGGGTCATTGAGAACATGTCCTACTTTGAAAGCCGTTTGACCGGCGAAAGAGAATATGTTTTTGGCCAAGGCGGGGGAGATAAGCTGGCGGAAGAGCTTCGGACCGAAGTTCTCGGCAAGCTCCCGCTTCAGCAGCCTGACTGGAATGAAGAAGACTTTGCGCCTTCCATTTATGACGAGGAACATAAAACGGGCAAGATTTATCACGATATCGCTGAAAGAATCGTGAACTTGCTGGCATAAAAGCAAGAGCTGGATCCGGTAACAAGATCCAGCTCTTTTTTTGATTTGTGGTTTTATGGGCTGCTTTCTCCGCCGCCTTGTCCCCCGCCCTGGGCTTTGCCCTGGGCTTTGCCGCCCTGTCCGCTTTTCACATCTTCAGCGGCTTTCATTAATACATCCTGGATCCGGGCTTTATACAGGGGACTTTCAAATGTTTCGGCAACAACTTCCTGAAGATGTTCCCGGAATTCCTTGCTTTTCAGCACCTGAGTAACATCCTTTTGCAGTTCGGGGTCTCTCATGACATCCATCATCATACCTTGGTATTCGGGATCTTTCATTAAATCTTTCAGGATTTTTTCGTTCTCAGACTTCATACTTTTGGCAACCGCCTCGGCAAACTTCGGGTCTTTAAAGGATTTTTTCCAAAAGTCCTTGCCTTTATCGGAGGTCAGCGTCTTCTCGACGGTATCCGTAACTGTTGTCTGGTCCATGATGAGATGATCTTTCATTTCCTGGTCAGCCATGATATCTTTGATCGCTTTTTTGCCTTCATCGGTTTTTAAAATATCGACAATCATTTTTTTGGTTTGGTCGTAATCCATTTTTTCGGCTCCGGTTTCCCCGGCAGCACAAGCTGTTAATAAAATGGAGGAAGAAATCAGGAGCAAGATGACGAATTTTTTCATGTGTAAAGCTCCTTTCAAATAAGCAGCATCCTACTTGTTAATATGATACTTTGTGAAGAATTTATGCACATTGCCTCGAATCCTAGATTTTTTTACAGGCCATTGGTAAAATCGGATTGGAGTCAATTTTCTTAATTTGGAGGAACCGTGAAGTGACAATCCGCTATTGGATCAGATTTTTCTTTACCACGCTTGCGCTGGGTGGTTTAATAACAGGCATTTTGGGTTTTCTCATACGCTGGAGTGAATTTCAGCCATATTTTACGGACTTGAATATCGGCGCCATTTTTTCCACGTTCATTTGGCTCGTGGGAATCGGCTTTATTTTCAGCGTTGTAAGCCAGGTCGGCTTTTTTGCGTATCTTTTTATCCACCAGTTTGGCCTCGGGATTTTCCGAAGC
>DATBUB010000053.1:0-15461 GCA_036516555.1 Bacillaceae bacterium | reverse complement strand
ATGATTTATCCATGCAGGGGTCACCTGCTGGACATTACGAAATGCAGATCGATTACAAGGAGGACCCAGTCAAGCCATGAATATCGTTGAGCAAATTCAGCTGAAGTTGAAAGAAGAAGTGAAGGCTGCCGTGCTGAAAGCAGGCCTGGCCGTAGAAGATCAGATCCCTGAGGTGACCCTTGAAACACCGAAAGATAAAGCCCACGGGGACTATTCGACCAATATGGCGATGCAGCTTGCGCGCGTGGCCAAAAAAGCACCGCGTACCATTGCGGAGGACATTCAGGCCCATTTCGACAGTTCCAAAGCATCCATTCAAAAAATTGAAATTGCTGGACCGGGATTCATCAATTTCTATATGGATAATCGCTATTTGACGGACTTGGTTCCGGCTATCCTGGAAGCCGGGGAAGATTACGGCCGTTCCGAAGCGGGAAATGGCCAAAAGATCCAAGTGGAGTTCGTTTCCGCGAACCCCACCGGAGATTTGCACTTAGGGCATGCACGCGGTGCAGCTGTAGGGGATTCATTGTGCAATGTGCTGGAAAAGGCCGGGTATGATGTATCCCGCGAATATTATATCAATGATGCAGGCAACCAGATCCATAACCTGGCCCTGTCGGTAGAAGCGCGCTACTTCCAGGCACTTGGCCATGAAAAGGATATGCCCGAGGACGGCTATCATGGCAAGGATATCATTGGCATTGGCAAGAAACTGGCTGAGGAGTACGGCGATCGGTTTGTCCACGAAGATGAAAAAGAGCGTTTTGCTTTTTTCCGCCGTTATGGACTTGATTATGAAATGGAAAAACTGAAAAATGATCTGGAGCAATTCCGTGTCCAATTTGATGAGTGGTACTCAGAGACTTCTCTTTATGAAAATGGGAAAATAGATGACATGCTGGAACTGCTCCGTGAAAAGGGCCATATTTACGAAAAGGATGGCGCAACCTGGTTCCGCTCTACGGATTTTGGCGACGACAAAGACCGTGTCCTGATCAAAAATGACGGAACTTACACGTATCTGACTCCGGATATTGCATACCATCAGGATAAGTTTGCCCGCGGTTTTGACAAACTCATCAACATTTGGGGAGCCGACCATCATGGGTATATTCCAAGAATGAAGGCCGCTGTTGAAGCGCTTGGCTATGATCCCGAAAGGCTGGAAGTGGAAATCATACAACTCGTTCACCTTTATAAAAACGGTGAGAAAATGAAAATGAGCAAACGTACAGGCAAGGCTGTCACGATGCGTGACCTGATCGAAGAGGTCGGCCTGGACGCCGTGCGCTACTTCTTCGCAATGAGAAGCGCAGATACGCACATGGATTTTGATCTTGATCTGGCCGTGTCAGAGTCAAACGAAAACCCGGTATATTACGCTCAATATGCTCACGCCCGTATATGGAGCATCCTGCGTTCTGCAGATGAAAAAGGTTTCAGCTTTGACGCGGACACAGACTTGTCATCCATTACAAGCGAAAAATCGATAGACCTGCTGAAAAAGTTGGGAGAATTTCCGCATATCGTTGCGGATGCTGCCGAAAAGCGCATTCCGCACCGAATTACCCAATATATTTTTGAACTGGCTTCCGCCTTCCACAGCTTCTACAACGCTGAAAAGGTACTGAATGAAGCGAATCCGGAAGAAACGAAGGCGCGTCTTGCTCTTGTAAAGACCGTTCAAATCACATTGAAAAACGCGCTTGCACTTGTTGGTGTATCCGCGCCTGAAAGAATGTGAAAAAAGTATAGAACATTATTGCAGGAGGGGAAAATGGACGTTTTTCTCCTCCTGCTTTTTTTCCTTTCCTCCCTATCATGCAGCGGCCAACCCGAATGGCAGCCACTTTCAGGAAGGTATGGACTAATGCCTGAATGCCAAATTCGACATGAATCTGCTTGAGTCCCTTTAGAGAAAGGATCTGCGGAACGCTAAATGGCACTTGGGATTTCCGCAAACGGTCTTCACTCCCATCTGAGAAGGTTTAAGCTATGCCCGCGGGAAGCGAGCGCCGGAACGGAAAGTAACAGACGGATAGCATTGTTGGGTTTTTAGTTGAAAGTTATCACAGAAAGATCCGCAGCAGCCGTCCAATCCACTCATTCCTCTGAACAGAGAGCCGCAGATTTCGCAAATCATCCCAACAAAGCCTTGTAGAATGATCCAAGTCCTCCGCAACAGCCTCCTGCACCTCGGCAATAAAATCTTCATCATAAATAAAGCAATTGAGTTCATGGTTCAGGAGCATGCTCCGGCAATCGAAATTGGCGGTTCCGATGTCACACACGCTGCAGTCGATGATGATGACTTTTGCATGAAAAAAACCGTTCCGAAACTGATACACATCCCCTCCGCCTGCCAGAATACGCCGAAGGAAAGGGAATGAAGCTTCTTTCACTATGGGGTGGTCGGATCTTTCCGGAACAAGCAGGATGACTTCTATTCCCTTTGCCAATGCTTGCTCGAGCGCCAGCATGACGTTTTCTGGCGGGACAAAGTAGGGGGTACCGATAAAAATCTTCTCTTTTGCGCGCTCTATCAGCCGAATCATGTGCTGGGCTGCATCCACGCCCTCTGTAGGGAACAATTGGTGCACGGTAGGGCCTTCTTCAAGGTCGGGAAAAAAAGAGGCGGAGCAGGGAGCTTGTGAGCCGGCCGCCCGCTCCCAATCTGCAAAGAATTCCCTTTGCAAGTCGCCTACGCCTTTGCCTTCAAGTCTTAAATGATAGTCCCTCCATGGGGTAAGAAGGGGATCCAGATCAATATACTCTTTTCCGATGTTATAGCCGCCCAAATACCCAATTTTGCCATCAATGATGGTGATTTTCCGATGGTTCCGCTGCTGAATGGTGAAGAACAGAAAAGGGAGCCGTGGCCTGTTGCCATAATGGATTTCCACACCAAGGGCTCTGGCTTCCCTGATCAGCGCTTTAGAGGCTTTACGCGATCCAAACCAGTCGAGGAGAAGCTTAATCTGAACCCCTTGTTTGGCCTTATTCATCAAAAGCTTGAAAAAACGCTCGCTGAACCGGTCATTTTGAACAATATAGAAAAGGACATGTATGTTGGATTCTGCTTTCTCAAGATCATTGAAATAACGGGTAAAAAGGTTGGGTCCATTTGTAATCAGCTCCAGCCGGCCGGTTCGCAGGGGATATTCCCGGTCTTTCCACTGGAGTGCATGAACACGCTTGCCGAGCAGAAAATCGAGCGTAAGCCAGGCAGCAACGGCGGAAATACTCAGTAAGGCACCCGTAAACCACTGCATAAAGACCCCCCTTTCATAAAGCGTTCCATTCCTGATTCGCTTAGTATGCCCTCAATTTTTTCGAAAAAGATGTGTCAATTTGAAAAAATGATGTATAATCAGAGCGGACGGAACAATTTATACATAGCTTGGAAACCGGTGCTTTTGATATGCGGCGGGCAGACATCCTGCCTGCATATCGATAAAGCTGAAAAGGGAAGTTGGTGAAAATCCAACGCGGTCCCGCCACTGTAATTGGGAGCGAGCTGTCGAAAACCACTGTGCACGTTTGCATGGGAAGGGACAGCAAGCGATGATCATGAGCCAGGAGACCTGCCGGTTCCATTGCACCAATCAACCTGCGAGGATGGGGAGGTGGCTATAGGGGCTTATTTTGTTCATATTGGTGAACGGACAGGCTTTTGTATGCAAACATCTCTCATTGCAGGAGATGTTTTTTTGTTTTGATAAATAAGGAGGCAGAAAGAACATGAAAAAGTTATACTCACTGTTTGCGGTCATCCTTCTGGCAGCAGGACTGCTGGGAGCATGCGGAAGTGACACGAACACGAAGCAAGGAAAAAATAATAAGCAGCAGGAACCGAAGTCATCAGAAGAGGCGAAAACATCCAGCTTTCCGGTAACCATCAAAGATGGCACCGATAAAGAAGTGGTCATAGAAGAGAAACCGGAAAAAGTGGTTTCCTTGATACCAAGCAATACAGAGATTTTGTATTCCGTTGGCGCAGGGGATACAGTGGTCGGTGTATCAGAGCACGATAATTATCCTGAAGAAGCGGCCGAAAAAGAAAAAGTAGCAGGGATGGAATTGAATATTGAAAAAATCATCTCGCTTAAGCCTGATTTGGTGCTTGCGCACGGTTCTGCAGCGTCCATGTGGGAAGCGGGATTGAAACAGCTTGAAGACAGCGGCATCACCGTCCTGGTTGTTCCGGATGCCCAAAGCTTTGAAAAGGTGTACGAAACGATTGATATGATCGGAAAAGCCACCGGTCATGACAAGGAAGCGGCAGAAGTGGTCAGCGGCATGAAAGAGAAGCTGGAAGAGATCAAGAAAAAAGCAGCGGATATTCCCGAAAACGAGCGAAAATCGGTATTTGTGGAAGTGTCTCCGGCACCTGAAATCTATGCGACCGGAAATAATACATTCATGAACGAAATGCTTGCTGCGGTGAACGCGGAAAATACGGTCAAAGAGGACGGCTGGGTCAAAATGAATGAAGAAGCCATCATCGCTTTAAATCCGGATGTCATCATCACAACGTACGGATATATTGAAAATGCGGCAGACCAGGTTATGGAGCGCAAAGGCTGGCAGGATGTCACTGCCGTAAAAGAGAAACAAGTCCGTGAAGTGGATGAAAACAAGGTCAGCAGGTCAGGCCCGCGGATTGTTGAAGGAGTAGAGGAGCTTGCAAAAGCCATTTACCCGGACGTATTCGGGGAGTAAGCATATAGTTTCATACATGGCTGCATTCATTTTTTTGATTGCAGCCATGCTGATTGGAATATCCATTGGTACGGTCAGGGTACCCACAGGGGACATTATCAGCATCATCGGGCGTAGCGTCCTGAACCTTCAGCCTGGAAAGGACATCGATCCGATGTTCACGAATATTGTCATGAACATCCGGCTGCCGCGCGTTCTATTGGCAGGATTGGTTGGAGCCTCTCTTGCGATTGCGGGAGCGGCCTTTCAAGGGTTGCTCCGCAATCCGCTGGCGGATCCGTATACACTGGGAGTTTCATCTGGGGCCTCAGTAGGTGCAGTTGTCACATTGTTTTTTCAAATAACCCTTCCTTTTGCAGGCCTCTTTACATTGCCCCTCCTCAGTATCGTTTCTGCGTTTGGCACCATTATGCTGGTTGTTTTTTTTGCAAGAAGCATCGATCGGGCCATGCGTGTGGAAACGATCATTCTCACCGGAATAATCTTCAGTTCGTTTCTCGGTGCCCTGATTTCCCTCATTATCGCTCTTTCAGGTGAGGAGCTGCGGCAAATCATCGGCTGGCTGCTTGGCAGCGTATCCATGAGAGGATGGAGTTATATTTACATTATGCTGCCATTCACGCTGATTGGGAGCCTGATTTTATTCCTGAATGCACGGGAACTGAATGCCATGTCCTTTGGCGAGGAGCGTGCCAGGCATTTGGGAGTGAACGTGAGCAGAAGAAAATATGCCGTCCTTGCTGCAGGCTCCATGCTGACAGGAGCGGCAGTTGCCGTGTCCGGAACAATCGGATTTGTAGGACTCGTCATCCCGCATTTAACCCGGTTGATCTGGGGTCCGGACCATAAACATCTCATTCCGCTGTCCACCCTTATTGGAGCAGGCTTTTTAATGTTGGCAGACCTGGCGGCACGGATGATCATTCAACCCGCAGAATTGCCGATTGGCGTGATCACCGCCATGATAGGGGCTCCAGTGTTCGCGGCCATTTTGGTCAAAAGACGGATGGAAAGTAGAGGATCGTGATGCTAGAAGTAAACAATGTATCAGGCGGTTATCCGGGACAGCGTGTGCTGGAGAATGTGTCCTTCAGTGTGAATCGAGGGGAGATGTTCGGCATACTGGGTCCCAATGGCAGCGGAAAAACGACACTTCTTAAAATGATCAGCGGAATCTTGCCGCCGGATGGCGGGAAGGTTTTTCTAAAGAATCGTTTGCTTCAGGAGTATTCTGCCAAGGAGCTTGCGAGGATTCTGGCTGTCCTGCCACAGGCTGCGTCTGACGTATTTTCCTACAGTGTAAAGGAAACCGTCATGCTTGGCAGATATGCCAGGCAGCGGGGCTGGTTTCATGCGTGGAGCATGGAGGATGAGACAGCGGTACGGGAAGCGATGGAACTGACGGGTACTTGGGAATTTCAAAGCCACCTGCTTCAGGAATTATCCGGGGGAGAGCGGCAGCGTATATTCCTTTCCCAGGCGCTTGCACAGGAGCCGGAAATATTGCTGTTGGATGAACCGACTAACCATCTCGACCTGTCTTATCAGAAAGAATTGCTAGATCAGCTGAAAAGATGGACCCGTGAACGCGGATTAACCGTCATGACGATTTTTCATGATTTAAATCTAGCAAGCTTATATTGCGACAGGCTTCTTCTGCTGGATGGCGGAAAAGTGAGCGTGATTGGAAGCCCGGGTGAAGTGCTTGAACAGGAACGGATCCAGCGTGTTTACAAGACAGAGATAGAAAAGCAGATGCACCCCATCATGCCAAAACCACAGATGGTATTGATACCGGAAATAGGGGAAGAGCGCGGAACAGTGGATGAATCATGCCTGTCCGTTTCGGAAGGGGACGTCCGGGCAACAATGGATTTTCCGCTCAAAACGCTGGCCTATTCCAGTGGAGAATCAGGATTTGGCTGGAAGAAGGAGTTTGTTTTAATTGCTGAAGGTCTCGGGGATAAAGAGGCCGTGAAACAGGAAAGGCTGGTTATGGCAGCGCCGGCAGCTTCGAGGTTTGCTGTGGAGTATGCTTTGTCAAAAAGCGGAGGAACCTCTGTATTTGCGGTCGCTATCCTCACCAATCCCGCTGAAGCCCTCCATCTCTGGGTATTTATAAACGGAGAGCTTACAGAGCAAGCCTTCGTTGAAGCGATGGTTACAGCAGCAGAATCAAAGGCAGACGTATCGGATCCCGTCGCAGAGAGAGGGGACAGGCAAGATGACAGCATCATCATCGCCGCCACCCAATCAGGCACCCGCTTCTGTTCAGGGCGTCCATCTTCTCAGCTTGGATCCCTGATTCGCGAGGCAATCTACAAATCAATAAAATAAAGGTAAAATAGAGGGACAGGCTTTTTGGGGACAGGTTCAAATCACCAAGGAACCTGTCTTTTTTGAGTGAACCTGTCCCTCGGGTGCCTGGCACCCGAGGGACAGGGCTAAAGGAGGGTTTTACCGCCAGTTTCGACAAGGCTTTTGCCATCCTTAGCAAAAAGAGCTGTGACAAATGAATCATAATCGCATGTAAAAGTTTGGGAAGGACACGAAGCGGATGAGGAAAAAGTAGGAATGTGCATGATAAAGCCCTTTGTTCATGTCGAATAGAATCGATTGCGAGCCTCCGAAACAAGAATATAATGAAAATTAAGAAACCTTAAAGGGGGCTAATGTATGACGTTGAGAAAAGGGATCTTTGCAGGCGTACTCAGCCTGGCTCTTTGTGCATCCGCAGTTTTTGCCAATGGTTCTGTGCCTGGACAAGCCAAGGCGGCAGAAAAGAATTACATAGTCGTGTTTAAACAGGAGGCTAAATTGCCTGCCGGCTATGAAGAAATGATCAGGAAAGCGGGAGGGGAAATTGAAAACCGGCTGGGTAAGCTAGGGGCTGTCGAAGTATCATCCAGCAATCCGAATTTCCTGAAGGAAATGAAAAAGTCCTCCATCGTAGCGGAAGCCGGCATCCAAAATAATGTATACCCTGCATCCGCACCAATTGAGGCTGCCATCACCGTGGATGAAGTGAATGCAGCAGCGGGGGATTTGTACGAGCAGCTTCAGTGGGATATCAAGCAGGTGACGAACAACGGCGAGTCGTGGAGCCTTCCGGGAGGAACAGGGAAAACCAGCACAGGGGAAGATATTGTAGTGGCCGTCATTGATACGGGAATCGATTATACTCATCCTGACTTGGCCGATAACTATGCATACGGAAAATCCTTTGTCCCCAATTATCCGGATCCGATGGACCAAAATGGGCATGGTACGCATGTAGCAGGCTCCATTGCGGCCAAAGGAAGGACAATGGGAGTTGGCCCTGACCTTAAAGTGGCCTCCTACCGCGTGTTCGGACCTACGGGGAGTGCCAGCACAGCACATATTGCAGAAGCTTTGATGACGGCAGCTGATGATAATGTAGATGTTGTAAATATGTCGCTTGGCGGCTACGACTGGTTCCAGGATCCAGAGTATGCCACAAAGGATATTGTCGCAGATGTACTCATGTTCAACAGGGCCATCAAATATGCGATTGACAAAGGAGTAACCGTAGTCGGTTCGGCCGGCAACAACTCGCTGGATTTAAGCAGTCCAGGAAAAATGTCCGGCGATGACAATGGTGCTACTCATAGGAGCCCCAGCAGCCAGAATATGATCAGGGTATCTGCGGGCGGACAGCTGAAGAACCTGGCTTTCTATTCCAACTACGGGGTCGGTAAAATTGATGTCATGGCTCCTGGGGGAGACCTGGGACCGAACTATGATCCGGAGACCGGTCTTGGAAGGGATAACTCTTATCTGTGTCTGGCGCCGGTGCCGGGCGGATACGGCTATAAGGGAGGCACTTCCATGGCGGCTCCAAAGGTAGCTGCATTGGCAGGCGTCATCATCGCCCAGCACGGAAAAGATAATCTTAAGCCTGCCCAGGTCAAGCACATCATCCAAAGATCTTCGGAAGATGTATTCAAGCCTGGATATGATGAAAAAGCGGGTCACGGGCTGATCGATGCAGTCAACGCACTAAGATAATAAGTTATGAAGCTGCTGGGGAAACCCGGCAGCTTTGTTTATTGGTAGGGCATGAATCGGAATTTTTGCCATTACCCCAGCCTGGCTCCATATTTACAATAACGATTCAGCTTTGTCTGGCGCATTTTAGACATTTTCGGCGCCTCCTTTCTGTCGTTGCAAGTATTTATTGTCCGCAAATGGAGGTTTACTGTCCGCACTTTGCAGTTTATTGTCCCGAAAACAGCTTTTACTGTCCGTTGCCTGAAGTTAACTGGCAATTGAATACAATTCAGATTGCTTCAGCCAACTCTCCCGGAAAAGCTTTTCATCACCCAGCAATATTACTTCATAAAAATCCTGCAGAATTCAATTTGGCATGCAATCTTCCTATCAAACTTTTATCTTGACTGAATGCTCATTCATTATATAATGGAAGTAATAACTAATTCAGAATATAATCAGTTTTCAGCGGTCAACCGAAGGGAGTGCTCATTGGATGGAAGCCTTGTATTGGATCAACTGGATTGCGTTCTTAATTGTAACCGCTTACGCAATTTCTATGTTTGTATATGTCGTCAAGACGCGTATTGAATTTATTAAACTCGGAAAAAAAGAAGAGTTTGATCGAGATGTAAAAGCCCGTTTGAATAAGATATGGGTATATGTTTTCGGACAGAAGAAACTTTTGAAGGACAAGAAGAGCGGACTGATCCACGTCATGTTTTTCTATGGCTTCATCCTTGTCCAATTCGGTGCAATCGATTTTATATGGAAAGGTTTGGCCCCGGGTTCCCACCTGCCGCTTGGGCCGCTGTATCCCGGATTCAAGTTCTTCCAAGAAATTGTCACCCTGGTCATTTTGGTGGCAGTCGTCTGGGCCTTTTACCGCCGCTACATCGAAAAGCTTGTCCGCTTAAAGCGCGGTTTTTATGCAGGGCTTGTCTTGCTTTTCATCGGCGGGCTGATGCTTTCGGTTCTCCTCGGAAACGGAATGGCACTCATTTGGCACGGCGAGCCTCTGTCCTGGTCCGAACCAGTTGCTTCCGGCATTGCCGCCGCCTTTGGCTGGCTGTCTCCCGGTGCAGCGGCAGCCGTCTTTTATGTTTCCTGGTGGATTCACCTGTTGCTGCTCCTTGCATTCTTGGTGTATGTTCCGCAATCCAAGCATGCTCATCTTATTGCCGGACCCGCAAATGTCTATTTGGAACCCCTTGACGGCGGCAAAAAACTGAAGCCCATCAACTTTGAAGATGAGAGTCAGGAATCGTTCGGTGTTGGAAAAGTGGATGAATTTACCGATCTCCAGCTTCTTGACCTGTATGCCTGCGTGGAGTGCGGACGCTGTACGAATATGTGTCCCGCCACAGGCACCGGCAAAATGCTGTCCCCGATGGACATCATGATCAAGCTTCGGAACCACCTTACCAACTACGGGGCCGCGGTGACGCACAAGCAGCCATGGGTCCCGACCTATGCATTTGCCAACACGCTCGGCAATCAGCTTGCAAAAGCGGGCGGTGGAGAAGGGGCATCGGAAGCAGCTGCGGCTCTCGCGTACGAACCAAGCATGGTAGGAGATATTATTACGGAAGAGGAGCTGTGGGCATGCACAACATGCCGCAACTGTGAAGATCAGTGTCCGGTCATGAACAAGCACGTCAGCCACATCATCGACATGCGCCGCTACTTGGTCCTGACCGAAGGAAAAATGAATCCGGACGCACAACGGTCGATGCAGAACATCGAGCGTCAGGGGAATCCATGGGGCCTTAACCGGAAGGAGAAAGAAAACTGGCGTGAAGCACGAGAGGATGTTCATGTTCCGACTGTAAAAGAACTGAAAAAATCCGGAGGAGAATTTGAATACTTGTTCTGGGTTGGCTCGATGGGCGCGTTTGACAACCGCAGCCAGAAAATTGCCCTGTCCTTTGCGAAGCTGCTCAATGAAGCAGACGTCAAGTTTGCGATTTTGGGAAACAAGGAAAAGAATTCGGGTGATACACCGCGCCGCCTTGGAAACGAATTTTTATTCCAGGAGCTAGCAACCGCCAATATCAGCGAATTTGAAAAAAATGACGTGAAAAAAATTGTGACGATCGACCCGCACGCCTATAATATATTTAAGAATGAGTATCCTGATTTTGGCTTAAAAGCCGAGGTATACCATCATACAGAACTGCTTGATATGCTGGTAAAAGAAGGACGATTGAAACCGAAATACGCAGTAAACGAGAAGATCACCTTCCATGACTCCTGCTACTTGGGCCGCTACAATGATGTATATGATCCGCCGCGTGAAATCCTGAAATCCATACCGGGTGTGACGCTGGTGGAAATAGAGCGCAACCGTGAGAACGGCATGTGCTGCGGAGCCGGAGGAGGACTCATGTGGATGGAGGAAGATACGGGCCACCGCATCAACGTGGCCAGGACGGAACAGGCACTTGCCGTTGACCCTTCCATCATCAGTTCGGGCTGTCCATATTGCCTGACCATGCTGTCTGACGGAACTAAAGCAAAAGAAGTGGAAGATTCAGTTAAGACATATGACGTGGCCGAGCTTTTGGAAAAAGCCGTCTGCGGCGAACCGGATACAGAAATGGCTTCTTGATGAACAGGGCGCTTCAAACAATACGTTGGAGCGCCTCTCATTGGGCAAAGCATCGAGCGAGCGTTCAGTCAACCAAAATTGAAAGCGTTTACCGTAAAAAAGCTATTACTTTTTATAAAAGGAGAGGAATTCAATTGGCAAAAACGGTGATCTTGGCAGGAGCGCGGACCCCATTCGGAAAGTTTGGAGGTGCACTCAGTTCCTTTACTGCTTCCAAGCTTGGCGGGATTGCAGTAAAGGAAGCGATGAAACGGGCAGGGATAAAGCCAGAACAGGTCCAGGAAGTCATCATGGGCACAGTGCTGCAGGGTGGACAGGGCCAAATCCCGTCGCGGCAAGCCGCACGCGAAGCGGGAATTCCTTGGGAGGTCAAAACTGAAACCATTAATAAAGTATGTGCATCGGGCATGAGGGCTGTTACGCTGGCGGACCAAATCATTCGGGCCGGCGATGAAGAGCTGATTGTGGCGGGGGGGATGGAAAGCATGTCCAATGCTCCGTACATCCTGCCAAATGCCCGCTGGGGATACAAGATGGGGGATACGAAAGCGGTCGACCTGATGGTCCATGATGGCCTGACATGCACATTTGCAGGAGTCCATATGGGAACATACGGCAATGAAACGGCGAGAGAGTATGAGATTGCGAGAGAAGAACAGGATGAATGGGCACTGCGCAGCCATAAACGGGCAATCATGGCCATGGAGTCAGGCATCCTCACGGAAGAAATCGTTCAGGTGGAAGTCCCTCAGCGGAAAGGGGATCCCGTTGTCATCAAACATGATGAGTCACCAAGAAAAGATACGTCCAGTGAAAAGCTGGCGAAACTCAAATCAGCTTTTGACAAAGATGGAACGATTACGGCAGGAAATGCGCCGGGAGTCAACGACGGTGCGGCTGCAATTGTGCTCATGAGCTCCGAGCGGGCAGAGAAGGAAGGGAGAAAACCGCTCGCATACCTGCTGGGCCATGCCGAGGTGGCGGTGGAGGCGAAAGACTTTCCCCAAACTCCGGGACTGGTAATACAGGAGCTATTGAGAAAAACAGGCAAGTCCATGGAGGATATCGACTTGTTTGAAATAAACGAAGCGTTTGCGGCTGTAGCCTTGACCAGCAGCAAAATTGCAGGCCTGGACCCCGAAAAAGTAAATGTGAACGGCGGGGCGGTTGCGCTTGGACACCCAATAGGCGCAAGCGGAGCCCGTATCATCTTGACGCTTGCATATGAACTGAAGCGCCGCGGAGGCGGAATCGGAATTGCCTCCATCTGCTCCGGCGGAGGCCAGGGAGATGCAGTCATGCTTGAAGTGCCGAAAGAACAATAATCGGGAGGGAATTGGGTTGAATATAAAAAAAGTGATGGTCGTAGGGGCAGGTCAGATGGGATCTGGAATTGCACAGGTATGTGCGCAGGCAGGCTACACCGTCTATTTAAACGACCTGCGCAAAGAATTGGTGGAAAAAGGCCTCGGGGGAATCCAGAAAAACCTCGGCCGCCAGGTGGAAAAAGGAAGGATGAACGACGACGAGAAAACAGCTGTACTCGATAACCTGACTGTGTCAACGGATTTAAAAGATGCAGAAAAGGTGGATATCGTCATTGAAGCAGCCATTGAAAATATGGAAATCAAGACTAAAATTTTTGAGGACCTGGATAAATATGCACCGTCGCATACCATCCTGGCGACAAATACATCATCCCTTCCGATAACGGAAATCGCAGCAGCCACGAAACGCCCCGAAAAGGTGATCGGAATGCATTTTATGAACCCGGTGCCGGTCATGAAGCTGGTGGAGATCATCCGGGGTCTGGCTACTGCCGATGAGGTGTATCAGGCCATTGAAGAAATGACGAAGCAGCTGAAAAAAGTTCCGGTAGAAGTGAACGATTTTCCGGGGTTTGTATCCAATCGCGTCCTGATGCCGATGATCAATGAAGCGGTTTACACCCTGTACGAAGGCGTCGCCACGAAAGAGGCGATTGACGAAGTGATGAAGCTCGGCATGAACCATCCGATGGGACCGCTCACATTGGCGGATTTTATAGGACTGGATACGTGCTTGTATATCATGGAGACACTCCATGAGGGATTCGGAGATGACAAATATCGCCCATGTCCGCTATTGAGGAAGTATGTGAAGGCAGGATGGCTCGGAAGAAAAACAGGGCGAGGTTTTTACACATATGAGTAAGTGATGAAGTCTTGCACTGGGCAAGAGTGGGAGGGCAACCATGAATCTGCATTTTACGGAAGAGCAGACGATGATGAGGAAAATGGTGCGTGATTTCGCCGAAACGGAGATTGTGCCATGGATTGAAAGGATGGAAGCCGGTGAGTTTCCAAGAGATATATTAAAAAAAATGGGCGGGCTGGGACTGATGGGAATCCCCATACCTGAAACATATGGCGGTGCCGGCATGGATCTGGTTTCTTATATCCTTGCCATCAATGAATTGTCAAGGGTCAGCGCTACGGTCGGCGTCATCCTGTCGGTGCACACGTCTGTCGCAACTAATCCAATCTATTATTTCGGCACCGAAGAGCAGAAACAAAAGTACGTCACCAAACTGGCACAGGGAGAATACCTTGGGGCGTTCTGCCTGACGGAGCCTAGCGCAGGATCTGATGCCGGGGCCCTTAAATCAAGAGCGGTCAAGGATGGGGACCGCTATGTGATCAATGGGTCGAAAGTGTTCATCACCAATGGGGGCGAAGCTGATGTATATATCATCTTTGCGGTAACGGACCCTGATCGGGGAAGCCGCGGCATATCTGCCTTTATTGCAGAGAAAGGGACACCTGGCCTCGTGATTGGAAAGGACGAAAAGAAATTGGGGCTGCACGGTTCAAGAACGGTGCAGCTGACATTTGAAGATATGGAACTGCCTGCAGAAAACCTGTTGGGCCAAGAAGGGGAAGGGTTCAAAATTGCCCTTGCAAATTTGAATACCGGAAGAATCGGGATCGCAGCCCAAGCGCTCGGCATTGCGGAAGCAGCATTCGAAGCCGCTGTCCGATACGCAAAAGAGCGAAAACAGTTTGGCAAGCCGATTGCCGAACAGCAGGGAGTTGCGTTTAAGCTGGCGGATATGGGAACGGCCGTGGAAAGCGCACGATTGCTCATTTACAGTGCGGCCAGCACGTGTGCCAGCGGCCAGCCATGTGCAAAGCAAGTGTCCATGGCCAAGCTGTTTGCCTCCCGTACCGCAGTGGAAGTGGCCACGGAAGCCATCCAAATATTCGGAGGCTACGGATACACAGAAGATTACCCGGTGGAGCGCTTTTTTCGGGATGCCAAAATCACGGAAATTTATGAAGGAACAAGCGAAATCCAAAAAATCGTAATCAGCAAACATCTATTACAATAACGAGTCAAAAATATAAGGGTGTCCCCATGGGGACTGTCCCCCAGGTGCCTGGCACCGTACGGAGGAGGAAACAGGAATGAATTTTCGGTTGAGCGAAGAGCATGAGATGATCAGGAAAATGGTGCGTGATTTTGCGAAGAAAGAAGTGGAGCCGACAGCAGCAGAGCGCGATGAGGAAGAGCGATTTGATCGTGAGCTTTTCGATAAGATGGCCGAGCTGGGCCTGACGGGGATTCCGTGGCCCGAGGAATACGGCGGAATCGGCAGCGATTATCTGGCCTATTGCATCGCGGTTGAGGAGCTTTCCCGTGTGTGTGCATCGACGGGAGTGACCCTGTCTGCCCACACATCCCTTGCAGGCTGGCCGGTATTTAAGTTTGGTACGGAAGAGCAGAAGCAAAAGTATCTCCGTCCAATGGCGGAAGGATTCAAAATTGGGGCTTACGGGCTTACTGAACCCGGATCGGGCTCGGATGCGGGTGCCATGAGAACGACCGCAAGGCTGGATGGCGGCCATTATATTCTTAATGGCTCCAAAATCTTTATTACAAACGGTGGAGTGGCAGACATATATATCGTGTTTGCCCTGACAGAGCCTGACAATAAGCGGAGTTCGACAGCTTTCATCATCGAAAAGGACTTTGAAGGGTTTTCCGTCGGCAAAAAAGAAAAGAAGCTCGGTATCAGGTCTTCGCCGACAACCGAAATCATTTTCGAAGATTGCAAGGTTCCTATAGAAAACGT